>CACYEE010000043.1 GCA_902773415.1 uncultured Actinomyces sp. | reverse complement strand
CCCTCCGGTCAGAAGCTCGACGCGCGTTGCGGTCTCGGATCCCCCGATCTGGCCGGCCATCGCGAGATCGCCCATGAGGTTCGCGATCGTCTCGAAATGCTGGCGGGCAAGAACCGATGTCGGAGCCAGGAGCGCGGCCTGCATTCCCGCGTCGACCGCCTGAAGCATCGCACGCAGCGCGACGATCGTCTTGCCCGACCCGACGTCGCCCTGCAGAAGGCGCTGCATGGGCGACGGCGCGGCGATTTCGGCTCCGATCTGCGCCCCCACGTCGCTTTGCCCGTCGGTCAGACGGTAGGGAAGCCGCGCGTCGAAGGCGGCAAGAATCCCGCCCTGGCGTAGGGGACAGGCAGGGGCCTTCGTCTGGCGTGCCCGCCATGCCCTCTGGGCGAGGGCCGCCTGGAGAACGAATGCCTCCTCATGGGCAATCCTGCGAGCAGCGCGCCGCCACTGCTCGTCGGACTCGGGGCGATGGAGGGTGCGAATCGCCTCGGTGCGCCCCATGAGGCCGCGGGCTTCGCGATATGGCCGCGGAAGCGGATCGTCGAGTCTTCCCGTCGCCGCAAGAACCGAGTCGACGGCCTTCGCGATTTTCCAGGAAGGCATTTTCGCTGTCGCATGGTAGATGGGAATGGGGCGCCGCGACCTTGCAAGATCGGCATCGAGGTCCGCCTCGTCGTCAATCAGCTCGTATTCGGGATGCGACAGCTGAAGGCTTCCCCGATACGAGGAGACCGTTCCCGAAAAGATCGCCACGGTGCCCGCGCACAGCCGGGCCTCGTGCCAGCGCAGCACGCGCTCGTTCTTGCCGAAGAAGGCCAGGCACAGGCGATGCTCGCCGTCGGAAACCTCGACCGACAGGATGGTTCCGCGCCGTGTCCTCATGGGACGAATCGACGAGGAGAGCACCTCGGCGACGACCGTCACCGACTCCCCTTCGCGCACGGCGCCGATCGGCATGAGCTCCCCGCGACGGGCGAGCCGAAAAGGAAAGTGGTACAGCAGGTCCTCGGCTGTCTCGAGTTCCATTTTCGCCAGTTCTTTCGCCGCGCGCCCGCCCACGAACCCCGCAAGCGGGGCATTGAGGCCGGTACGGTCGTCTCCTGCTACAGCGCTTGTCATTGTCGCTCCTTCCGGGAACAAGCCTAACGCGCCCTCGAGAACAAAACCGGAAGGAATGTGACGTCGGTCCTCGAAGCAGACGCAATGTCGGGAAGCGGAATCGGCGGGGCGTTCGCGGCCCAGGCGCCGCGTGGCCCGTGCGTGCCCCGCGGCCGAACCCGGCCAACACGTTCCGGCTTTCCCTGGCAGTCGCGGCATCGGGCAACGCGCCTGCCCGAAGGCAGTCTCGCCGAAACCCGTAGGCATCTTCCTCCGCGCCGTATCGCCGCCGGTGGCGGCACGGGAAGGACGCCTTGCCCTCGTTCTCTCGTGAACAGCGGCGGCGCAAGGCAATGTCCCGAAGAAGGACACCGCCAACGTGCCGCATACCACGCCAGAGCGCGCTTGGATTGAGGATGAAGCGATGAGTATAATGCTTGAGTTGCCAGTCAATCGGCTGGCGTTTGTGGAGACGCTGATGGCGTCCTGTCAGCGAAAAAGGAGAGAACCGTGGCCTCTGTCTGTGACGTCTGCGGCAAGAAGCCCAGCTTCGGCAAGAGCGTCTCGCACTCCCACGTGCGTACCTCGCGCCGCTGGAACCCGAACATTCAGCGTGTGCGTGCCCTCGTCAACGGTGCCCCCAAGCGCCTGAACGTGTGCACCTCGTGCCTGAAGGCCGGCAAGGTCGAGCGCAACATCTGAGCTCTCCCCGCCGCCGAATGCGAAAGGACCGCAGTGCGCGGTCCTTTTCTTTTTTGCCCATGCGCTTCTGCCGTCATTCGCCCGCCCGCCGCGCCGCCAGATCGCACGATTGCGCTCCCCTTCGTTGCGTCCTTGCGCTTCCGCGTCGCCAGGCGACCGTCAACGGCACGCGATACGAACCGGCAGCGCACCGGCGCATCGCGACAAGAACGTGTCTCCGGCTTTCACGAGCAGTTGCGACGCAAGGTCGCGCCGCTTCCGAGAGGGGGAAGGAATACGGAAAAGGAGAGGTTTCTTCCTCTCCTTAAGCTATTGTTCACGTGGTACCCCGTACCGGATTTGAACCGGTGTTACCGCCGTGAGAGGGCGATGTCCTGGGCCGCTAGACGAACGGGGCGAAGGAAAGCGCCAAGGGCGCTTTGCTGGGGTACCAGGACTCGAACCTAGAACGGATGAACCAGAATCACCTGTGTTGCCAATTACACCATACCCCAATGGCCGGTCAGCTCTTTGCGAGCCGCAACAATCAATGATGTTACCGGCGAGCCAAGCCGTTTTCAAACCACAACGATGATATGCGCGTCACACCACGCAACAGCCTTCCCACCTGCACCGATACCAGCCCTGCCTTGCGTGCCGGAAACCGGCCCGTCCCCGAAACGGAGAAACCTCCCGTTTGGGGACTGTCCCCAAACGGGAGGTTTCCGCAGGCCTCGCATCTCGGCAACCCTGGCGCAAGCCTCGGCCGGCCCTCAGGAGGCCAGATGCGCCTCCAGCCTTTCGATTCGGGCAAGAACCTCCTCGCAGCCAAGAATCGCCATCGAATCGACGACGGGCAGCGAGACGTTCGTGCCGGTCATGGCCACAAACAGCGGGCCGAAGGCGAAACGCGGCTTGATGCCCATTCCCTTCACGATGTTCTCGTCCAGCGTCGCCTTGATGGCCTCGGGAGTGAAGTCCCCAAGCCCGGCAAGCGCCCCGCGCGCGGCGGCCAGCACGGCAGGAGCGCTGTCCTTGAGCTTGCGCACGGCCTTCTCGTCGTACTCGATCCCGGAGCCCTCGATGAAGAGGAAACGCATGAGCGGGCCGGCCTCGCCCAGCAGCTTCATGCGGGTCTGGGCCAGCGGGGCGGCAGCGTCGAGAATCTCGCGCTCGGCCTCGCTCAGCTCGTCCCACGTCGTCCCCTCGACGACGCGCACGTAGCGCTTTTCGGCAATGTCGTTGACCTCGGGGGTCTCGTCGATGCGCAGGTAGGGCACGAGGCGCTTCTTGAAATCCTCGGGATCGAGAAGGCGGATCTGGTCGGCGTTGATGGCTTCGCACTTCTTCTGGTCGAAGCGGGCCGGGTTCGGGTTGACGTCGCAGATGTCGAAGGCGCCGACAAGCTCCTCCCGGGAGAAAACGTCCTTGTCCGAATCCAGCGACCAGCCGAGAAGGGCAAGATAGTTGAGCAGCCCCTCGGGAATCATGCCCTTCTCGCGGTGCAGGAGCAGGTTGGATTCGGGATCGCGCTTGGACAGCTTCTTGTTGCCCTCCCCCATCACGTAGGGCAGGTGGCCGAAGCGCGGAGTCCACTTCGCCACGCCGATCTCCTCGAGGGCGCGGTAGAGCACGATCTGGCGGGGCGTGGAGGACAGAAGGTCCTCGCCCCGCAGGACGTGGGTGATTTCCATGAGGGCGTCGTCGACGGGGTTCGTCAGCGTGTAGAGCGGGTCGCCGTTGCCGCGCACGATGACATAGTCGGGCACCGAGCCGGGCTTGAAGGAGATCTCGCCGCGCACGAGGTCCTCAAACACGATGTCCTCGTCGGGCATGCGCATGCGCAGCACAGGCTGGCGCCCCTCGGCGCGGTAGGCGGCCTTCTGCTCCTCGGTGAGGTCGCGGTCGCAGCCGTCGTATCCGAGCTTGGGATCTTCGCCCTTTGCCTTGTGGCGCTCCTCGATTTCCTGCGGCGTGGAGAAGGATTCGTAGGCGTAGCCGGCCTCAAGCAGCTTCGCGGCGACGTCCTTGTAGATCTCCGAACGCTCGGACTGGCGATAGGGGCCATGCGGGCCGCCCACGCCGACGCCCTCGTCCCAGTTCAGGCCGAGCCACGAAAGCGAGTCGAGAATCGCGTTGAAGGATTCCTCGGAATCGCGGGCGGCGTCGGTGTCCTCGATGCGGAAGACGAAGGTGCCGCCGGCGTGGCGCGCGTAGGCGTAGTTGAACAGGCACGTGCGCACCATGCCGACATGGGGCGCGCCCGTAGGCGAAGGACAGAAACGAACGCGGATATCGGAGCCGCTTGCAGTAGTGGTAGCCATAGTGGTTCAAGCCTACTCCCTTGCGTAGCGACACGGTTGCGCTGCCGCGTGAACGCAGCGACATCGAGGCCGGCGCGAGACGCGCACAACCTTTCCATAACGCACCCGCGCGCTCGGCGCCGCGGTTGTGCGTTTCCGCAAGGTTGTGCGCCTGTACCGGCCAAGCCCGCGCGCATATACTGATCGCCATGCGCAGCTTCGATTCCTTCACCGCCGAGGAGATGGCGGCCGCCGGCTCGATGAAGTGGTCCATGTTCCCGGGAACGCTTGGAATGTGGGTTGCCGAGATGGATTACGGCGTGGCCGACGAGATAGCGGAGTCCATTGCAGCCCAGGCACGCGACGGCCTTCTTGGCTACCTGCCCCCGGCAGAGACGAAGGAGATTCTCGAGTCGACGTCCGCCTGCATCGAGCGGCTGTGCGGCTGGAAGCCCGATGCGGGACGGATGAGCCTCCTGCCGGATGTCCTGACGGGCTTTCGCCTCGCAATTTCCGAGTTCTCGCCGCCCGGAAGCGCCGTCGTCGTTCCCACCCCGGCCTACATGCCCTTCCTGTCGATTCCGAAGCAGATGGGGCGCGACGTTGTCGAAGTGCCGTCGATTCTTGGCGACGACGGCCTGTGGCGTCTCGATTTCGAGGCGATCGAAACGGCCTTTGCAGGCGGTGCGGGCCTGTTCGTGCTGTGCAATCCGTGGAATCCGGCCGGCCGCTCGATGACGCGGCCCGAACTCGCACGTCTTGCGGGCCTCGTCGAGAAGCACGACGTGCGCGTGTTCGAGGACGGCATCCATTTCCCGCTTATGCTCCCCGGCGCCGAGGCGGTCCCCTTCGCCACCGTGAGCGACGGTGCCGCGGCGCGCACGATTACAGCCGTCGCCGCCTCGAAAGGATGGAACGTTCCCGGCCTCAAGTGCGCCCAGCTCGTCATCCACTCCGACGCCGACTGGGAAGTCTTCGAGAAGGCCGGCAGCGCCTACGCGGGCGCCACCTCGACGCTCGGGGCGCGGGTGGCCCGCATCGCCTACGACAAGGCCGGGGCATGGAACGAGGCCGTGCGCGCCTACATCGCCGAGGTGCGCGACATGGTCGAGGAGCGCATCGCCGGCTGGGACGGCGTGCGCATGGCGCATACGGAGGCGACCTACATCGGCTTCGTCGACTTCTCCGGCGTCGCCGCTACAGGCGTCTTCGGCGAACTCTCCCCCGCCGTCTGGCTGCGCGAGAACGCCGGGGTCGCCCTGACCGACGGCCGCCTGTGCGGCGAAGGCTACGAGAAGTGGGCGCGCATCGTCTTCGCCAGCTCGAAGGCCGTCGTCGCCGAAGCTCTCGACAAGATGGAGCACGCTCTCGGGCACTGAGCGGATTTTCCCTGCCCTTCATCAGGCATCAGCCTGCGAGCACGGGCGCCACGAGTTCCCCGAGCCGGCTCTCGACAACCTGAACGATTTTCTGCGTCTCGACGCCGACACGAAGGTCGGGCGCACCAAGAAGCACGATGTCGCCCGGCAGAAGCGTGAAGAGCCTCGAAGCCTCGGCAATCGTCTCGGCAGGCGTCACCCGGGCCTCCGCCATCGAGAAGGCGGCCCGTTCCTCTCCCGCAACCTTCATGGCAATCTCGACGGAGCCGGGATCGAGCTCCGTATCGAGAACCGGGCCGAGAACGAGAGAACCGTCGAAGGCGTCCGCACGCACCGCGCCGGCAGCGTCGACCGATGCCGACAAGGCCAAGGTGTAGCCCCACACCATCTGCTTGGCAACCTTGGGAGAAACGTCCTTGCAGGCCTTCGAGACGACTGCCGCCAGTTGGGGAACGAGATTCACTTCGGATGCGCCCCCAGGCGGAACAATCGGAGAATCCGGCCCGGCAACCGCCGTGTTCGGCTTGAGGAAAACCCCCAGGTCGCGTGGCGAGGCGACATCGAAAACGCCGGAAAACCCGACCGCCTGCGAACGCGGAATCATCGGGGCAAGCAGCCTCGCATCCCCGGCCTGCGCAAACTGCCCGTTCAGTTCGAGGGAACCAAACATCGGATCGTCAGCGAAAAACATGTATCGGGATTCTTCGACGACGGCGTATTTCGGTGCGCCGTCATGGGAAAGTCGCACAATCTGCATACGCCAAGCATAGCCCCAAACAGGTAGGGTGATTCCATCACAAAGGCGAAAGGACATGCATGGACAAGACGAGAATCACCGGCACAACTCGGCTTTACGCTCTCCTCGGCTCGCCCGTCGCCCACTCCCTCAGCCCGGCCATCCACAATGCTTCCTTTGCGCATCTCGGCGTCGACGCCGCCTACGTCGTCTTCGACGTCGACGCGGGGCAGACCGGCGCGGCCGTCGCGGCCCTCCGCACGCTCGGAATCGCGGGTTTCAACCTCACGATGCCCTGCAAGAAAGCCGTCATCGAACATCTCGACCGGCTCTCCCCTGCCGCCGAGCTTATCGGTGCCGTCAATACCGTCAACGTCGAAGCCGACGGTACGCTCACCGGCCACAATACCGACGGGGCCGGCATGATTCGCGCGCTTGCCGAAGCCGGGGCCGCACTCGAAGGCTGCCGGCTCCTCGTGCTCGGAGCCGGCGGAGCAGCGCGGGCCATCATCGCCCAAGCCGGGCTTGACGGAGCCGCGCAGGTTCTCGTCGCAAAACGCCCCGGCGCCACCTTCGCGCAGGCGGCCGACGACGTCGCACGCCTAGCCGCGGCGACGGACACCCCGATGGGGCTCGTGGACTTCACCGATCCCGAAGCGATGGCCGAAGCCTGCGCCCGCGCCGACATCATCATCAACGCCACCCCGATCGGCATGGGCGAGAACAACCCGGAATCTCCGCTGGCACCCGAACGGATCCGGGAAGGCCAGTTCGTGGCCGATGCCGTCTACCATCCGCGCCGGACGGCCCTCCTTGCGTCGGCCGCCGAAGCCCGCGCAATGCCTGTCGAAGGCGTTGGCATGCTTCTATGGCAGGGCCTGATTGCCGAGGAAATCTGGCTTGCCGACGAACTTGCCGCCCGCAGCCTTGCCCCGGACCCCGCGCCGATTCTTCCCCTGCTCGCCTAGACCATCACTCCGGGCACACCCGAGGGGGCTCTCCCATCAGGGCGCGCCCGGCAAACGGCCGGGGCGGGAAACGGAACAGCGTGCCGATCCCCGCCCCGGCCAGATTCAAGCGCCCTTCCGAGACGGCCCCATGAGGTTCGGGCAGCGGCGGGCGTCAGATACGCTCGTCGCCCTCAAGCTTCTCGCCAATGAAAGTGGACATGAAGCGAATGTTGAAAACCGCGAAGCGAAGCAGCTGGAACGGCAGGTTCTTGCGACGCTTCAGCGTCTTCTCGGTCGGCATCGGCGCTGCCGCCGTGCGCTCCTTCTGGGCGGGGTCCAGCTCGTCGGCCTTTCCCCATTCAACGATACGGTCAGCCATCGTCACTCCTTCTCACTCCGGGATAAGCATCCAGCCCGGCAGGGCATGGGCCTTGTAGATGAACGCATAGTGAATCGCAAGTTTCTCCCAGTGTCCAAAGAGGCCGATTTCTCCCCTGGTACGGGTCGGGTGGCGGTGTCCCTTGTTCGGGTACTTCTTCGCGTTCGGAATCACCGGATCCATCACCATGCCGGCGGCGGTGCCGTCCAGCATCGAGTTGCCGGTCGAGGCGATGCACGTGGCACCCATCTCCGCCATCGACGCCTGGTAGAGCGGAGCGTCCTCGCCTTCCTTGACGAGAGCCGCGATCGAGCGCGAGACCTGGCGGGCGATGACGCCCGAAGGCATTCCGGTACGCGGCGGGGCAGGCGTGATCGCGGTGCCGTTCGGACTCGTGCGCGGCTTGGAAACCTGATGGGGCGGAGCGAAGGCGATGCCCGCGGCGAACAGGTTCCCGTACGTCGGATTCTGGTAGGTGCGCGGCCAGTCGTCGGAATCCCATTCTTCGTAGGGCTTGCCGGAGTAGTCCGCGTCGACCTTCATGAAGCCGGCGGCGTTGAACACCGTCGACGTGATGTCCTCGCCGGCCTTGTTGACCGCCGCGAGGGGCTGGCCGGAAAATGGCGGCAGGAGCATCGCCATGTCGAAGTCGAGTTCGAGGGTTTCGCCCAGGAGGTTCTCGTAGGTCAGCTTGCCTTTTTCGACCTTGTTCACTCCAGCGCCGGTAATCGCGTGGACGCCACGCTCGCGGAAGAGCGATTCCGTCCACAGGCGCGACGTCGTTTCAAAGCCGTCTTGCCTGAAAACCATGCCGCCCACGCCGAAGTCGCCGAGTTCGGCCTCGTTGGTGAGATAGACGACCTCGACGTTGTCGCGAACGCCGTTTTCACGGAGGACATGCTCGACGTTGTAGGCGTATTCGAAGGCTGCGCCCTGGCAGGTGCAGGCGCCGTTGCCCATTCCGGCCACGACGCGAAGCTTCTCGCCGGCGCGGGCACGGTCGATGATCTTCTTCAGCTCGTCCCATGCCTCGACGGCGTGAAGGTCGGTGCAGATGGAGAACGAGTTGCCCGCCTTCGGGCCAAGGCCCTCGGTGGCCTCGAAGTTCAGCTTCGGGCCCGTGGCGTTGACGAGGTAGTCGTACTCGACGCGGTCGGCGGTATCCCTGTTCACCTCGTCGGTATACACGAATTCGACCTGGGGCCGTTCGTTCTCCGCGGTGCCCTCCGGATAGAGAACGGTCGCGTACGCCTGACGAAAATCGACGCCGATCCGCCTGTAGATCGGGGCCAGATCGTAGACGACCTTCTTCCGGTCCATCTTTCCCGTGCCGACCCAGATGTTCGACGGAATCCAGTTGTACGTAGGACGGGGACTGATCACGATGACGCGATGGCCGTCCTTCTTCTTCAGAAACTTCGAGAGGTACAGCGCGGCGGTATGACCCGCGATGCCGGCTCCCAGCACAACAACCTGTGCCATTCAACATTCCCTTCTGACTTGTGCGGACGAGGTCGGGCGCCCGTGCGGCGGGCAGGGCGCGCGAAGCTCGCGTCCCGACGTTTGCGAGACGTACGTCTCGTATGATGCTCACCATACTACCTTCGGAGAATACCAGAGACCGTTTTGGCGATCCCATTCGCCCGCCACGGGCTTTCCGGCGAAGCCTTGGCCGTTTCCCGACCGGCACCGTCCGGGCGGAACCGCCACGCCGGGCCCGGCAAGGACGCCATAGCCGTTGCCCCGCGTTCGGCGCGCCGAGCGCGCCTCCCGCCATTCCGGCGCTCGCATGGGTGCGCCCTCCTCGATGTTCGGCAAGCCGTCGGCTTGCCTCTCACGACTTCGTCGCCACGGCGCCACGCAAGCACGCTTGCGCGCCCCTCCGTTCCTTGTCGTGCGCACGGAGGGACTCGAACCCTCACACCCGCGGGTACCAGAACCTAAATCTGGCGCGTCTGCCAATTCCGCCACGTGCGCTTCGACCGCCATTGTATCGGAGCGGCGGGTTCCGAAGAAATCAGTCGATTCCAAGCTCGCGCCGCAAACGGGCCACATGGCCCTTTGCCCGGACATTTCGCAGCACAAGCCCGAGACGGCCATCCTTGCCCACAACAAAGGTCGAGCGAATCGTTCCGACGACGGCCTTCCCGTAGTTCTTCTTCTCGCCCCACGCACCGTAGGCCTTCATGACCTCATGGTCCGGGTCCGAGGCCAGCGGGAAATTCAGCGACTCCTTTTCGGCGAACTTCGCCAGCCGCTCCGGCCTGTCGGGCGAAATCCCGATTACCGAATAGCCCGCCGACATCAGCGAACCGAGCGAATCGCGAAAATCGCAGGCCTGCGTCGTGCACCCGGGCGTCATCGCACGCGGATACACGTAGACGACCACTCCCCGCTCCGATGCGGCAAGCACGCTCGCCAGCGACACTTCCCCGTCGATTCCCGGCAGGGCAAAGTTCGGCGCGACATCTCCAACCTCAAGCATCACTCGTTCTCCTCCTTGTCCAGCGCTTGGTGCGCAGCCACGGCAAACAGCGTCACAAGCACCGTGCCGGCCAGCAGCGGCCAGAACCCGAAAGGCGACGGGCAGAAAACGAACGTGCCGATCGTTCCCCCTCCGAAAACCCACGATCTTCGCGCCAGCGCCCCCAGAGCAGCGACGACAAACGCAATCGACGCGGCCGTGACCGGAATAAGAAAAACCCGGTCAAAACCCGTCTGGGCGACGGCAATCCACCCCACAACCAGCATCGCCGTCGCGAGCGCTCCAGCCGCCGCGCCGACATGCCTCCAATTTCCGGCCATGCCCCCACTCTACAAGCAGCAGTTCCCTGCGCGTGCCACGCGCGTTCGCGGGCCGCGTAAGCGTGAAGCCATACGGTGGCCAGAACTGGCAGGATTGACCCATGAACGGCATCGACTCGGCAGACATGGGACCTTGGCTCTCCCCCGACGACCTCGAATTCGTCCGGCGCAAGGCACCGCTCGTCTACGTCGACATCGTTCCGATCCGGACCGACGCCAAAGGCAACCTCGTCGCCGTCGGCATGATGCTCAACGGAACCGACTCGGGAATCATGAGGGCCTTCCCCTCCGGTCGCGTGCTCTATCACGAGCGCCTGCGCGACGCGCTCGTCCGGCATATCGAAAAGGACCTCGGCCCGATGGCCCTGCCGCAGATGCCCGCGCGCACCGTTCCCTTTACCGTCGGCGAATACTTCCCCACGCCCGGCGAAGGCTGGCACGATCCGCGCCACCACGCCGTGTCCCTCGCCTTCATCATCCCGATGCAGGGCGAATGCAACCCGGGTTCCGATTCCCTCGAGTTCACGTGGTTCACTCCCGGAGAAGCCAGGACGGCCACGCTACAGGCCGAGCTGTCCGAGGCCCACGCATCCCTGCTGCGCCAGGCGCTCGCCGCACTCGGCCACTGCTGACCTCCCCTCCAGACAGGAGCAGCGGGAAAGCTGCCCGGTTCCGGGGCCGCCATAAGGGCGCGGCCACCGCGGGGTGTCGCATCGGGAACCATGTCCGGTCGCTTCGCTCCCTCTCGCAGCTTCCCCGTCCCGATCCGCGCGAGCAAGCCCGCGCCGACCTTCCGCCCGTCGCCGCCCCCAATGCGGCACCAGCCTGCCCCCCCTTTGCGACACCCGACTCTCTCGCCTGCGCAAACGGCTGGGGCAGAGACCGGAACAACGTGCCGGTTCTCTCCCCCGAACAGCTCCGCGCACCCTTCCGGGACAGCCTCGGTTCCCGCCCGGAAACCGGGCAAACCGGGCAGCCTGCCGCGGGCGTCCTAGCAAGCCTTGAGCCCCAGCGCCTCGCGCACAAAGGGCGCAAGCGCCCTGAAGGCCTTGCCACGGTGGGAAATCGCGTCCTTCTCGGCGGGGGCCAGCAGCCCGTTGGAGACCTTCTGCCCCTCGGCACGGAAAATCGGGTCGTAGCCGAAGCCCTCCCGCCCTTCGCGTGCCCGAAGGAGAACGCCGCGCATGCGCCCCTCGCGGACACGCTCGGCCCCTTCGGGGGCGACAAGCGCGGCGGCGCAGACAAAGGCCGCGCCGCGATGACGGTCGGGAACATCGGACATCTGGGCCAGAAGCAGGTCGAGGTTCGCGGCGTCGTCGCCATGCCTGCCCGCCCAGCGCGCGGAGAAGATGCCGGGGGCACCGCCCATCGCGTCGACGCAGATTCCCGAATCGTCGGCCACCGCCACAAGGCCCGTCGCGCGGGCAAGAGTCCGCGCCTTGAGAAGGGCATTGCCCGAAAAGGTCACCTCGTCCTCGACAGGGTCAGGCGCGTCGAAGGCCGAGGCGCCGACAATCGCCTCGGGGTCGAGGCCCGGCAGCAGGGGCGCAAGAATGGCTCTCAGCTCGCGAACCTTGTGTTCGTTGCCCGTGGCAAGAACAAGCCGCGGCGCCGTCACCGAATGCCTCCGACAACGCGGGAGTCAATCGGATCGGCACCGAAAAGCGCTTCTCGTTGGAGGGCGGCCAGCTCGGCGTTGCCCTTCGCGCCGAGGTCCAGCAGGGCGTCGAGTTCCTCGCGGGAAAACGGCTCTTGTTCGGCCGTTCCCTGCACCTCGACAAGCCTGCCCGAACCGGTGGCGACGATATTCATGTCGGTGTCGGCGTTGGAATCCTCGGCGTAGGGAAGGTCGAGCACCGCCCTTCCCTCGACGATTCCCGCCGAGACCGCCGAAACCGTGTCGGCAAGAACCGGCCGGCCCGCCTTTGCCTTGACGATCTTCTTCGCAACCGCCCAGTTCACGGCATCGGCGAGCGCGACGAAGGCTCCGGTGACCGAAGCCGTCCTCGTTCCGCCGTCCGCCTGAAGCACGTCGCAGTCGATGGCAATCGTATTCTCCCCCAGGGCCTCCATGTCGACGACCGCGCGCAAGGAACGGCCCACAAGGCGGGAAATCTCGTGGGTACGCCCGCCGATCTTGCCTCGCACCGATTCGCGGGCAGACCGCTCGTTCGTCGCACGCGGAAGCATCGAATACTCGCCCGTCACCCAGCCAAGGCCGCTATCGCGACGCCAACGCGGAACGCCCTGCGTGAAGGAGGCGACGCACAGGACGACCGTCTTGCCGAAGCCGACAAGAACGGACCCTTCCCCCGCCTCAAGGAACCGACGCTCGATCCTCACCGGACGCATCTCGTCGAAGGCACGCCCGTCGCTACGCACAAAATCGCTCATGCGGCAAGCCTACAGGGGCCTTCGGAGAACAGCTGCGGGAAATCAGATGGCGTAGACCTCGCCCGCCTCCACGCATCCGAGCTCGCCGTGGTACGCCTTTCGCGCATGGGCCATGACGACGTCCCTGTCCGTCCACGGCTGCAAATGGGTGAGCAGGGTCCGCTTCGCCCCGGCCTGCGCGGCAACGTGCCCGGCGCGCGCACCGGTGAGGTGGACGCCGCGGAAGGTGTCGCGTTCGTCCTCGAGGGCCGCCTCGCACAGGAGCAGGTCCGCGTTCCGGGCCGCCTCGACGACTCCCTCGCAGTAGTCGGTATCGCCCGAGAAGGCGAAAACCGCCTCGCCGCCGTTTTCCGAAGGCCCGACAATGCGGAAAGCGACCGCGGGAACCGTATGCCATGCCTCGAAAACCTCGAAGGCCATCGGGCCAACCGCAAAAGACGACCCGGGGACAACCTCGACGAACCTGAACGTCTCGTAGGAATCGGCTTCGTCGCCCCCGTCGATCGCGCGCGTACGCTCGCGCCCGTCGCACGGAGAATACACGGGAATCGCCGGAAGCTGGCCGTCTGGATGCCACTTTCGGTAGACATGCATGCCGACGATGTCGACGCAATGGTCGGCGTGAAGGTGGGACAGCGCAATCGCGTCGAGCCGCGCGGGATCGAGAACGGACAGGAGACGCCCCATCGCCCCCGAGCCGAGCTCGATCACGACGGAGTACTCGCGCCGCGTTCCGTCCGCCTCGACGCCCGTCGCCTGCACAAGATAGCTCGAGGACGCCGATAGCGGACCCGACATCGAGCCGGTGCATCCAAGGACGGTCAGTTTCATTGGGCAATTACCTCCGTTGACGTGGCCGTGCCGACGCGACGGCCAAGGAAACGGCGCGCCAGCTCCGTGAAGGATCCGGGATCGCCGGTCGTGTGGAAAGAACGGACCGACGTGCTGTCGGGCGCCGCAAACATGCCGTTTTCCGCGAGATGGCGATAGGCGCTTCGCGCCGCCTCCTGGGATGACGAGACAAGGGAGACGTCATGGCCCATGACATAGCCGATTGCCGCAGCGAGAAGGGGATAGTGGGTGCATCCGAGAACCAGCGTGTCGACGCCGGCCTCGCGCACGGGCGCGAGGTATTCTTCCGCGGCCTTGAGAACCTCGGGACCCGAGGTAACGCCCCTTTCGGCGAACTCGACGAACTTCGGACAGGCAGCCGCCGCAAGCCGAATCCCGTCCTCATCGGAAAAGGCCTGTTCATACGCACCCGATGCGACCGTCGCCCGCGTCGCAATGACGCCCACCTTTCCGGACCGCGAGACCGACGCAGCCCGTCTCGCCGCCGGCTTGATGACCTCGATGACGGGAATGCCCCTCCCGTGCTCGTACCGCTCGCGCGCCTCCCCCAGCACTGCGGCCGACGCGGTATTGCATGCAATGATGAGCATCTTGACGCCGGAATCCGCAAGCTTGTCGAGGTTTTCGAGCGAGCGGCGCCGAACGAGTCCGATCGGCTTTTCCCCGTACGGGTTGTAGGCCGTATCGCCGATGTAGGTCAGCGACTCGCATGGCAGCTGATCCATGATCGCGCGAGCGACAGTAAGACCCCCAACACCCGAATCAAAAATGCCGATAGGTCTCGAATCCATAGGTGTGACTTTAACGCCCGCACGCGCACCGACCCGACGCTCTCCGGCGTGAATCTTGCCACGCCCTCCCCCGCCCCATTGCCAACGCCACTTTTTGGCTCGCGCACCCTCGTCGCACCGTCTCCTTTCGTGACGTATTCTTGAACCCATGAGCGAAAAGCCGACGACTTCACTTCTGACAGACATGTACGAGCTGACCATGCTCGACTCGGCAATCGAGTCCGGCATGGCGTGGCGCACCAGCGTTTTTGAAACCTTCGCGCGCCGCCTTCCCGGGGGCCGTCGGTACGGCGTCGTCGCAGGAATCGGACGTCTGCTCGAAGGAATCCAGAACTTTCGCTTCGACCCTGCGGAAATCGAATACCTCCGCGAAGCCAAGGTCGTGTCGGAAAAGACGCTCGAATACCTCTCGGAGTACAAGTTCGGAGGCGACCTCTACGCCTACCCCGAAGGGGAAATCTACTTCCCGAACTCCCCCATCGTCCAGGCCGTCGGAACCTTCGCCGAGACGATTCTTCTCGAAACGCTCGTCCTGTCGATCCTCAACCACGACTCCGCCGTCGCCACCGCGGCCTCGCGCATGACAATCGCCTCGCACGGTCGTCCCTGCTTCGAGTTCGGAGCACGCCGCACCCACGAAATCGCGGCAGTCCACAGCGCACGCGCCGCGGTGATTGCAGGATTCTGGGGAACCTCCTGCCTCGAAGCCGGCCGCGAATACGGCCTCGAAGTCACCGGCACCGCCGCGCATTCCTTCACCCTCATACACGACAACGAACTCGATGCCTTCCGCGCCCAGATCAGGACAATGGGTCTCGACACCGTTCTCCTCATCGACACCTACGACATCAACAAAGGCGTCGAAAACGCCGTCGCCGCGGCCCGCGAATACGGCGGCGAACTCAGCGGAATCCGCCTCGACTCCGGAGATCTGGTCGCCCAGGCCTTTACCGTGCGCAAACAGCTCGACGAGCTCGGAGCCACCAGCACCCAGATCGTCGTCACCTCCGACCTCGACGAATACGCCCTCGCCGCGCTTAACGCGGCACCCGTCGATTCCTACGGCATCGGAACCCGCGTCGTGACCGGTTCCGGCTTCCCGACCGCCGAGATGGTCTACAAGCTCGTCTACCGCGAAGGCTCCGACGGCAAGATGCATGAAGTCGAAAAGCTCTCCGAAGCGAAGCAGACCAACGGAGGATTCAAGGCCGCCGGTCGTGTTCTTGACAGTCAGGGGCGTGCCGCGCAAGAGCTCGTCATCGCCTGCTCCGATTGGGAGACCGGCCTGACGTATCTCGAGGAAGCCGGTGCCCGGATCCTCCAGAAGCAGTATTTCAAGAAGGGCGTGCTCACCGACGAAACCGCAATCGGAAAGGCCGCGATTGCTCCCGCCATCGCACGCCACAAGGCTTCGCGCGACGAGCTCCCCTACGACGGGTGGAGGCTTTCGCAAGGCGAACCCGCAGTTCCGACGAGGATTGTCGATATCGACAAGTCCGACGACGAATAGTTCGCGACCTGTATCTCCACGGGGTCCGCTGCTTCCCTCCCGGGAATCGGCGGACCCCGTCTCGTGTTCGGATCATGCCCAGCCCGCAAACGGGGGCGCCGGCGTATCCGGACAGCCCGCCCTCGCTGCGGCCTTCGGACAACGGTGCCTCATGCCCGGAACGATCACAGGCCAAGACTGGCGGCAATCGCCGAAGCGGCACGCGACGCATCGGCATCGGTGAGGTCGAGCCAGGTCAGGCGAGGATCGGCGCGGAACCACGTGCGCTGCTTCCTGGCAAGCCTGCGCGTCGCGGCACCGATCGAGTCGGCGGCCTCCTCCTCGCTCATGCGTCCTTCGATGACGGCAATCGCCTGGGCATAGCCAGTCGCGGTTCGGGCCGTTCTGCCTTCGCCCAGGCCACGCCGCAGCAGCTCGCGGGTTTCCTCGACGAGACCCTCCGCAAGCATCGCGGCCGTGCGCTTCTCGATTGCCTCGGCCATCGCCTCGGTTCCACGCATGAGAGCAAAAGAGCGAATGCCAGGATAATGCGACGTGTGACGCGGAAACCTGGCCGTGAACCTGCCTCCGGTCAAGCGAATCACCTCGAGCGCGCGGATGATGCGCCGGGTATTCGACGGAAGAATGCTCTCCGCGGCCTGCGGATCCTTGTCTCGCAGTTCGGCAAGGAGCGGACCGATTCCCCCTGTTTCGAGTTCCGCTTCGAGTTCGGCCCGAATCTTCGGGCTGCGACCGGGAAACTCGAGTTCGTCGAGAAGCCCCGATACGTACAGGCCCGATCCGCCGACGACTACCGGTATCTTTCCGCGTTCGAGAATGCCCTCAAGGTCGGCGCGCGCGTGGCGCTGGTAGGCGGCGACGGACGCTTCCTCGCGAACGTCGAGAACGTCAAGCTGATGGTGGGCGATTCCGCGGCGCTCTGCGACACTCGCCTTCGCGGTGCCGATATCCATGCCCCGGTAAAGCTGCATGGCGTCGGCGGAGACGATTTCGACGACGTCCGCGCCTCCAAGACGCTCGGCCAGTTCGACAGAAACGGCGGTCTTTCCCGCGGCGGTCGGTCCGACAATCGCGACAATCATGCGCCAGTCCGGTCACGCCGTGGCTGCCGGAGCCTTGAGGCCGCCAGCAGTACGAATCATGAGGTTCGACCCGGCAATCGAGACGGGGGCCTTGCCGTTGGCTTCGGCGATCAGTTCGGCCTTTCGCGCCTCGCGCGCGGCCCAGGCGTCGCCGGCGCGGGTTCGGCGCAGCTCGAAGGTGCCGCCGGTCAGGGCCGAATCGGCGACAAGGTGGTGCGGGGCGCCGTGAGTGACTTCGACGCGGACCATGTCGCCCGGGCGCGGCATGTCGGCCTCGGCCATGTTCGGAGGCAGGGCGGCATGGACGAGCCTGTTGTCGGCGGCTCGCCCGGAAATGCGGGACGTTTCGCCGTCCTTGCGGCCTTCGCCTTCGGCGACAAGCACCTCGACGGTTGCCCCTTCCTGCTTTTCGTTCTCTTCGGTCGAGATGCGCTCGACAAGCTCGACGAGCCTGGCGTAGCGTTCGGAGACGACCTCGGCGGGAACCTGTTCCATGCCGGCGGCGGGAGTGCCCGGGCGAGGCGAGTAGATGAAGGTGAAGGCGCTGGAGAAGCGGGAGGCTTCGACAACGTCGAGGGTCCGCTCGAAGTCGTCCTCGGTTTCGCCGGGGAATCCGACGATGATGTCGGTCGTGATGGCGGCCTCGGGGATGGCGGCGCGCACGCGGTCGAGGATGCCAAGGAACTTTTCCGACCTGTAGGAACGGCGCATGGCGCGAAGCACCTTGTCCGAGCCGGACTGGAGGGGCATGTGCAGCGACGGCATGACGCTGTCGGTTTCCGCCATTGCCGCAATGACATCATCCGTGAACGAGGCAGGATGCGGGCTGGTGAAGCGGACACGCTCAAGGCCTTCGATGCCGCCGGTTGCGCGCAGGAGCTTCGAGAAGGCCTGGCGGTCGCCGAATCCGACGCCGTAGGAATTGACGTTCTGGCCAAGCAGCGTCACTTCGATCGTTCCCTCGGAAACGAGCGCTTCGACCTCGGCAAGAATGTCTCCGGGGCGCCTGTCGCGTTCCTTGCCCCGCAGATGCGGCACGATGCAGAAGGTACACGTGTTGTTGCACCCGACGGAGATGGAGACCCATCCGGCGTAGGCCGACTCGCGGCGCGTCGGCAGCGTCGAGGGGAAGACCTTGAGGGATTCCTCGATTTCGACGGCTGCCTCCCCGTTGTGGCGGGCCCGTTCGAGCAGCACCGGGAGAACATCGAGATTGTGGGTCCCGAGCACGGCGTCGACCCACGGAGCCCTGTCGACGATTCCCTGCCCCATCTGCTGGGCAAGGCAGCCTCCGACCGCGATCTGCATTCCCGGGCGTTCGCGCTTGACGGCGGCAAGCTGGCCAAGATTGCCGAACAGGCGCGTCGCTGCGTTTTCGCGCACCGAGCACGTGTTGATGACGAGAACATCGGCACCTTCGTCCCCGGCCGAGGTGGCGCGCGCGGCCTTGGCGGGAACGAGGTCGACGGGAACAAGGCCGGCCTGGTCGAGCAGGCCGGCAAGACGTTCGGAATCGTGGACGTTCATCTGGCATCCGAGAGTGCGGATGGCATAAGTGCGGGGAAGTTCGTGTTCAGACATCGACTTGGATTCTAGTGCAGGCACGGCTTTGGGCCGCGCCTGGCCGGTGAGGAACGCGCCACCTCCGGCGTCTCAGGGTGTTTCGATGGAATCCGGCTGGCGCTTGATCTTCTTGTCGAACGTCAGAACCGGCTGGCCGGACAGGCAATGCCGGGCAAGCAAAAGACAATCGACGAAATCGAAATTCATGCTTGCGAAAAACTCGGCTTCCAGCCGCGCCTCCGCCTCGCGATCGACGCATACGTCGTCGCGGACGGCTTCGAGAGCCTGCGCGATTTCCTTTCGCCCGGCCTCGTAGACGCCGCAAGTATTCCGGGCGGTTCTCTCCCAAACTTTTGGCGCGCGCATCCATTTCGGGACGCCCACCGGGAATGCGGCGTCTTCCATGTGTTCGTGCCAAAATCTTCGGCGAAGGCCTTTGGCGGACGCCAGGCCTGACTTCCTCGCAACCTGGCAGGTCGCCTCCCTCCGCTTCCCCGGCCCAAGGCCAAGGAGGGAATCGTCGACCCGAATCCCGTCTGCGGTGCGCTTCGTAACGCTCGCGCCCCTCCTCGTTGGCAAACCCCCGCTGTTTGACAACCTTCTCGCGAAGCCTCATCGCGTGACACGCATAAGACGTGCCATCGCCGAGGAGCATGCCGACGACCTCCAATTGCGCAGGTTCGGCATTCGCCGCAAAAGCGATCCGCGCCCCTGCCCCCTTCGACGGCCAAGGCGATAATCGCACCGCGCCTGGCGGACGATGCCTTCGTCCCTATCGGGATGGCCCGCCCCGACACGTTCGCCAATCCCGATTGCCTTCAACTCGATGGACTCGCCCAGTTCATGGATTCTGGCATCGCTCGAATCGAGCGACATGTCAAGGCTCCCTCGTCCGTCGATTGAATAATCGGCCATTTCATGTTCCAAAACATGAACCCACTCTGACGAGACGGTGCCACGCCGAAGCACGACACCGGGAAGCAGCAGCACTGTGGAGCATGCGAGTGCGCTAGAGGCCAAGGCCAGTCTCGTAGCCGAACATGGAGCAGCCCCAGGCGGCATCGGGATCACGGCCGTCCTCCCCCGCTTCTCGGCGACGCTTGGCTTCCGCAAGCGCCCGCGAGCATAGGCTCGGCGAGAAGCCGCGCCTGGCAAGGGCGGCATAGGTGCGCCGGTCGAGGGTTTCAGGCTTGCCGGAAGCGATGCGGAGCTTCTTCACGGCGAAGGCGACGGCGTTGGCGAGCTCTTCGTCTTCGCCGATGCCCCTGGTCGCCTGCTCGACAATGTCGGGCGCGACGCCCTTGCGGCGCAGCTCCTCCGAAATCGCACGCTTGGAGGCATGCTTTTCGGCGAGGCGGGTCCGCACGAGCACTTCGGCGAAACGGGCATCGTCGACAAGGCCAAGCCCGGCGAAACGATCGAGGGCCGCCTCGGCAACATCCGCCGGTATGCCGCGCCTGGCGAGCGCGTCGGAGAGCTGCTTGCGCGAGCGATCCGTCATCGCCAGCTGGCGGGCGATGATGTCATGCGCGCGCTCATTGTCTGGTTTTCGGGCATGACCTGCGCCTTTCGGCAACATGGAATCCCCGTTCCCGGACAGTCCGCCCTCCCCCTCGCACACGCCCGCCGCCTGGGGCCCGTCGGGCGAGCCGGCGGCGAACCCCAGAGCGGAGTTGGCGCCGGAATCGAATCCGGCACCCTCTTCTCCCCATGAGATCAGGGGCTGGCCGGGTTCGCCGCCCGGCGCAGGAAAGGATGGGCGAACCTCGCGGGAGCCGGTATCTCGCCTGCGCCGGAAACGGCCTGCCATATCTCAGCCCTTCTTTGCCGCCGAGCCGGCCTTGCCGGCGGTCTTGCCAGAGGCCGCCCTGGCCGAAGCGGTCTTGGAGGTCGCGGCCTTGTCGATGGCCGCAGACGAGGCCGCGCCCGCGCCCTTCGCTTCCGCCACGGCACCGGCATCCACGCCTTTCGGCGCGTTCGGGTCCTCCCTGACGCCCAAGGCGATGAGGATCCTGTCCTGGATTTCCTCTGCAAGCCGAGGGTTGTCCAGAAGGAGCTGCCGGGCGTTTTCCTTGCCCTGGCCAAGCTGGTCGCCGTCGTAGGTGTACCACGAACCGGACTTTCGGACGACTCCGGCATCCACGCCCATGTCGATGATCGAGCCTTCGCGAGAAATGCCCTTGCCATACAGAATGTCGAATTCGGCCTGCTTGAAAGGCGGAGCCATCTTGTTCTTGACGACCTTGACACGGGTACGGTTGCCGACCGGCTCCCCCTTGTCCTTGAGGGTTTCGATGCGGCGCACGTCGAGGCGAACCGAAGAATAGAACTTGAGGGCCTTGCCGCCTGTGGTCGTCTCGGGAGAGCCGAAGAAAACCCCGATCTTCTCGCGAAGCTGGTTGATGAAAATCGCGGTGGTTCCCGTTGCGGAAAGGGCGCCGGTAAGCTTGCGCAACGCCTGGCTCATGAGCCGCGCTTGCAGGCCAACATGCGAATCTCCCATGTCGCCTTCGATTTCCGCCTTCGGCACGAGAGCCGCCACCGAGTCGATGACGATGATGTCGAAAGCTCCCGAACGGATCAGCGTATCGGCGATTTCGAGAGCCTGCTCGCCCGTATCCGGCTGGGACACGATGAGCTCGTCGGTATCGACCCCGAGGTTGCGCGCATATTCGGGATCGAGAGCATGTTCGGCATCGATAAACGCTGCGATTCCTCCGGCACGCTGGGCATTGGCGACGGCATGCAGCGCGACCGTCGTCTTGCCGGAAGACTCCGGACCGAAAATCTCCACGATGCGGCCACGCGGAAGCCCGCCGATTCCCAATGCGATATCGAGAGCCACCGAACCGGTGGGAATCACCTGGACCGATACCTGGGGTCGATCGCCCAGCTTCATGACCGACCCCTTGCCGAACTGCTTGTCGATCTGGGCCAGCGCCTGGTCGAGCGCCTTGTTGCGGTCCGCTGTCGTGCTGGTAGCCATAGCTGTCCTCTCCTTTGTTCTCATGCCGCGTGCGCAGCGTTGTCCGATACAGGCCCCTACGGTTCCCGCCCTCGCCGAGCAGGCATCCGAGACACACGATATGCGTGGCCTGACGCATCCGAAAGAGGGCCGCCGTCCTTGTGGACGGGAGCCCCGTTTCGCGGTGTCCGTGTACACAGTAGCGGGGCCTCCAAAAGAAAACCGGGTGTTTTTCCGGTGTGTCGACCTCGCAGCAAGACACGCGCCCCACCTGCGAAAACACGCATCCCGACCCCGGTTTCCCAAAGCCGGGACAGGCTTCGCACCGGCCGCCAGACCCGTATCCACACAACCGTTGTCCGAAGACGCCAGCGCCTTCCTGTGGATACGGGTATCCCGGCCCTCGCCCGCAAGCAGCCACGGCACGGGCCTCCGGCCAGAAAAAGACGGGACGAAGCTCCGCGTCGCCCCCGACAGAAAACCTACGGCTCGACAATGCCGATGGCGGCACCGTCGGCAAGCGCCTCGACCGTCTCCGGACCGGTCGTATTCTCCCCCAGCCGGTTCGGCTTGCCGGTCCCGTGATAGTCGGAGGAGCCGAAGGTACGCAAGCCGAGACGCTTGGCGGTCTCGAGCAGGAAGGGCCGCTCGGATTCGGGATTGTCGCGATGCCACACCTCGATGCCAAAAAGCCCGGCCTCGGCAAGCTCGTCGAAGGCGTGACGGTCGACAACCGCGCCGCGGCTGACCGCAAGCGGATGGGCAAAAACCGCCTTCCCTCCCGCCTTCACGATCCAGTCGATCGCCTCAAGCGAGGAGACATCCTTGCGCGGAACGTAATACTTCGAGCCTCGCCGCAAAACCGTCGCGAAAGCCTCGCTACGGTCGGCGACGATTCCGGCTGCGACAAGCGCATCGGCAACATGCGGACGCCCGATCGAAACGCCCGCGGACTGGGCCAGGACATCCTCAAGCGAAACCGGATAGTCCTTCGACAGCATGTCGACCATTTCCTCGATTCGGGACCTTCTGTTGGCAATCGTTACCCGCGTATGCCGCTCGACAACCTCATGTGCCGGATCGAAAAGGTAAGCGAGCATATGGACCGTCGCCCCCCGATGCTCCGTCGACACCTCCATTCCCCGAATCAGCGCAACGCCCGTCGACGCCACCGCCTCCTCCGCCTCGTTCCAACCGGCAATCGTATCGTGATCGACAAGACCGATTGCGCCAATGCCCGCCTCCCGCGCCTCGGCCATGACATGCGACGGCGAGCCGGTTCCGTCGGAAACGTTCGAATGGGTGTGGGTGTCGATGCGCGCGTCGGGACTCAGCATGCCTTCTACACTACCGTGGCGAATCCCCCACGCGAGGCAATTCCAACGCGCCAACGGCGAACGCTCGCGCCCCGCATCCTTCCGACAAGCGGCCCTGCACGGTTTCCAGAACCGCTTCCGCACGATTTCCGGAAACCACAGCCTCCGATTTCGTGAAAGCGCCGCCCAAAAGATGCACAATAGCCCCATGAACGACGAGAAAACCACAGCAGAAATCCGTTCGCGCGGAGAGAACCGCTCCCACACCCCCGGATCGACGGAGTTCCGCGATTTCATCGGTTCGGACTGGGGTCCGCGCCCCAAACCGCGCGGGCGCACGGAAGCGGCGGACTACCTGGCCGCCCGCCACGCGAAGATTTCGGCCCGCTTCCCCGGCAAGCGTCTCGTCATTCCCGCCGGAACGTACAAGACCCGCTCAAACGACACGACCTACCGTTTCCGCGCCCACTCGGCCTTCTCGCACATGACCGGCCTGGGAGCCGAGATGGAACCCGACGCGGTGCTCGTGCTCAACCCCGTCGGCTCTGGAGCCGATGCGGGCCACGAGGCGACGCTCTATTTCCATCCGCAGGCTCCACGCAGCTCCGAGGAATTCTACAAGGATTCGCAGTACGGCGAGTTCTGGGTCGGCGCGCGCGCCACGCTTGCCGAAATGTCGGCCATGACGGGCCTGCGCTGCGATTCGCTCGACAACCTGGCCGACGCCCTGGCAAAGGATTTCGGCGAAGGCCAGGTGCAGATCCTCGTCGTTCCGCAAGCAGACGCGGCCATCGAAACGCAGGTCAACGCCATGCGCGAAGCCGCCGGGCTTGCCGATGCGACAGCAGGCGACGTCGACCTCCTCGAAGCGCTGTCGGAGATTCGCCTTGTCAAGGACGAGTGGGAGACAGGCGAGCTGCGCAAAGCCGTGGCCGCCACCTTCTCCGGCTTCGACAACATCATCGCCTCGATTCCGGCCGCGACGAAGCATTGGCGCGGCGAGCGCGTGATCGAGGGAGCCTTCGGCCAACGGGCGCGCGAGGAAGGCAACGGGATCGGCTACGACACGATCGCCGCCGCCGGAAACCACGCCAACACTCTGCATTTCATCGACAACGACGGCCCGCTCGTGCCCGGCGAACTGATCCTCGTCGACGCCGGAGTGGAAGTCGATTCGCTTTATACGGCCGACATCACCCGCACCCTGCCCATCAACGGCAAATTCTCCGAGACCCAAGCCGAGGTATATCAGGCGGTGCTCGACGCCGCCAACCATGCGCTTCAGGCCGCGGCCAAGCCCGGCTGCCGCTTCCGCGACGTGCACGCCGCCGCGATGGAAGTCATCGCCGCGCGCCTCGAAGCCTGGGGCTTCCTGCCCGGCACCGCCGAAGAATCGCTGAAGCCCGAGGTCCAATGGCACCGGCGCTGGATGCCGCACGGCACCTCGCACCACCTGGGCATCGACGTGCACGACTGCGCCCACGCCCGCCGCGAGATGTACATGGACGCCGAGCTTCGTCCCGGCATGTGCTTCACCATCGAGCCCGGCCTGTACTTCCGCGCCGACGACCTCAAGGTGCCCGAGCGTTTCCGCGGCATTGGCGTGCGCATCGAGGACGACGTGCTCGTGACCGAAAACGGCGTGGAGCGCATCTCGGAGGACATTCCGCGCGAGATCGCCGACGTGGAGGCCTGGATGCAGAGAATCTGGGCCCAGGGGTAGGTTTCGGGCTCGACGGCGGTTGCGCGACGGCGAAGGCCCGCGGGGGCAAGCGTACAGGCCTGCAAGCGACGGTCGGCGAGCGCAGCGACGGACACCGACCTGGCGGATGACGTAATCTCGCAAGCTAGGCAATGCGAAGGCCACAAGGCCGCGGTCGACTTCGCCGATAAGGCCCTGGCCAAGAAGGTGCCGGCGGCATTGGGCCATATAGCTCGGATTCTTTCTGGAGTGGTCTGGGTTTTGGTTCGGTTGGTTTAAGCGTTGGCCGTGTTTTCCTGTTTCCGTTTTTCCGCGTATTCACGCGGGGCGATGTGGCCCAGCGACGAGCGCGGATGCGGTTCGTTGCATCGGTGCGACCATTGACCGGCCAGAAGCCTGGCATGGTCGAAGTCCTCGATGCGGTTTTCCCTGAACAGTTTCGTCGCGCATCCGGTCATGGAACGACTCGACGGATCCGTTATGCCAGGACTGGCCCGGAGGGACGAAAGCCTGGACCGTTTCCTCCTCCCGCGCCCGCTGCAAGCGCCTTCGCGACGAACTCTGGCCCGTTGTCCATGCCCATGGCCCGCGGCCGGCCTCCCCGCCCGATCGCCACGGCATCAAGCAGCTCGACGACGTCCTTGGCACCGATAGGCGAATCGACCCCTGAAGGCCGCATGCTCGCGGGCGTGCTCGTCGAGCACGTGCAGGTCTTGACGGCCTTGCCATGCCAGGCAGAATCGAACCGGGGAATCGCAATCCCGCACCTCCCCCGGAAAACGCCCGGGAGCCATCTCGCGCCCCTCGCCGCGCCCCGGCCGGCGCTTGCGGCCCCTGCACGGCCAGACCCGCAGGCCCTCCTCGCGCCACAGGCGCAAGAAGGTTTCCCGGCCCACCTCGAAGCTGTGTTCCGTCAAGTATTTCTAGGCCAGTCCCGTCATGGAAAACTAGGCCAGTGCGTCATTGGGGGGTTGGCTCGCATGAGGGCGTTGCGGGTTCGGTAGCTGGTTCCGGCGGGTTTGATGTGGTGGCCGTGGTGGGCGAGGCGGTCGATGATGGCGGCTGCCATGTGCTCGTCGCCGAAGATGGTTCCCCAGGCGACGAAGGGCAGGTTGGTGGTGACGGTCAGGGACTGGGTCTCGTAGGCCTGGGAAACGACCTGGAACAGGAGGCGGGCTCCTTCAGCGTCGATGGGCAGGTAGCCCAGCTCGTCGATCGCGGGCAGGTCGAAGCGAGCGAGTGCGGCCAGTGTCTTGTCTGGTCTCGGTTTTCGCTCGCCGCAGCTCCATGACCAGGCCGGCCGCGGTGGCAAACCGCGCCGGCCGCATGGCAAGGGCAGCCTGGCGGGCCAGGGCTGCGGCCAGATGGGTCTTGCCGCAGCCGACGTCCCCGGCAAGGACGAGGTCCTGACGAGCATCGAGGAAGGGCAGGGACTCCAGATCGTTTTGCGTGAGGGTGGCGGGCGGACGGAGCGGGGGCCAGTCGTAGCTGTCGAGGGTCTTGGGTGCGGGGATCCGGGCTG
>CACYEE010000042.1 GCA_902773415.1 uncultured Actinomyces sp. | reverse complement strand
GATTCCGACGCCATCGTCAAGCACCTCGATAGCCAGATGCGACCCCGAGCGCTCCCCGTGAACCTCGATCGTGCCGCCCTCGGGCAGGCCATGCTCGACCGCGTTCGACACGAGCTCGTTGAGCACGACCGCGAGCGCCGTGGTCTGCGCCGCCCCGACGTCGCCAAACGCTCCCTTCACCGTCACCTTCACTTCGATCCCCGTGGCCGCAATATCCGACGCCATATTCACAAGCGGCCCGATCACATCCTCGAAACGGGCACGCTCGTTCACCGACTGGGAAAGGATCTGATGAACAAGCGCAATCGCCGCAACCCGCCGCTGGGCCTCGCCGAGAGCCACCCGCGTCTCCTCGTGCGGAGCGCGCCGCGCCTGCATCCGCAGCAGCGCCGAAACGGTCTGGAGATTGTTCTTCACCCGATGGTTGATCTCGCGAATCGTCGCATCCTTCGTCACAAGCTCCTGCTCGCGGCGGCGAATCTCCGTCACCTCGCGGCACAGGACAAGCGCGCCAAGCCGCTTGCCGCGCTCGCGCAACGGAACCGCCCGAAGGGCGAGGCTCACCGCATGGACCTCGATCTCCGTCAGCCAGGGGGCGCGCCCCATCGCGACGACAGGCAGGGACTCGTCCACCGAGGAATGGTCCTCGATGACGTTCGTGATCATCTCGACAAGCGTGTGCCCGACGAGGCCGCCGCTCAGCCCCAGCCGGTGGAAATTCGAAATCGCGTTCGGCGAGGCGTAGACGACAACGCCGTCCTCGTCAAGATGGACAAATCCGTCGGTCATGCGCGGGGTCCCGTGACGGTAGCCCGTCGGAGCCCCCTCCAGCGGGAACTCGCCGGTCGTCACCATCCTGAGCAGGGTCTTGGCGACCTCGGCATACTCGTTCGGCCCGAGAGTCGGGTATTCGACGGGCCTGTCCGCCCCGGAACGCTCGCCCGGTTCGACGACGTCAAGCAGGGCCAGGGTTTCGCCTTCGCGCGTGACAGGATACAAGGTGTGCCTGAGGCCTTCGCGGCAGCACGCGGTACGGATCCGCCCGTCGGCGAGACTCGACTCGGCGGTCGAAGCGATCTCCTCGGGCAGGCATTCTCCGACCACATCCTGCGGGTAGAGCGTTCCCGCCGTGGCAGGGCGGCAATGGCGGACGAAAATCGTCGAACCGGTGTCCACACGAAGCACGAGAAGAAGGTCGGCAAAGGAGACGTCGGCAATGAGCTGCCAGTCGCCGACAAGCTGATGAATCCAGTCGCGCTGCACCGCCGTGAGACGGGAGGAGCGCATAAGTGTCGAAGTCAAGGAAGGCACGGGTCAAGAATAGCAGGATACGCCACAGAAAAATCCTCGCGATTGGCGGGCGGGAGAGCTCTTCCGGGCGCAATAATGGGGCCATGGAAATCCAAACGACAATGACCGTTGAAGGTACCGCCGAGCAGGTCGCCCAGGCCCTGCTCTCGAACGAACTTGCCGATGCCCGCATGGAGGCTCTCGGCGTGACCGACTACACCCACACCGTGAACGGCGACCAGGCCGTGACCGACGCCCGCGTTGGCGCCGACCGGCTTCCCGACGTCGCCCGCCGTTTCGTCAAGGGCGGCATCCACGTCACCGTGACGGCGACCCGTTCGGGCAACACCGTCACCTACGAGGTCGACCCTCACGGCCTGCCGGGGACCGTCACGCTCAAGGAGACCGTCTCGGGCGATTCGCCGGCGACCGTGGCCGTCGAGGGCGAGGTCCACATCAAGATTCCGCTCGTGGGCGCCAAGCTCGAGAAGCAGGCGGCGGGCTACGTCGACCGCGTTCTGCGCCGCGACGCACGCATGATCGAGCAGGCCATCGCCTGACCTTCCCTTTTCGGAATACGCCCGATGCGGCCGTCTCGGAAGACGGCGCTTGGATTTGGCCGGGGCGGGAGTCGGAACAACGTTCCGATTCCCGCCCCGGCTGTTTGCGCAGGCGAGAATCCCGGGGCGGGAATCGGGAACAGCGACGGGCGCAGGGTCCGCCCAGGCTTGCTCGGGCGAGACCGGAGCGAGGAAGCCGCCGCAGGGAGCGATGCGAGCGAACACGGTCCCCGGTTCGCCAAGGCACGTGTCGCAAAGGGGACCGCCCCCAATCCGGCCACCGTGCCCCGTTGTTCGCGTCCCGTCGTGCGCTGCCCGCGTGCCAGCCGAACACTGCCGGGCCGCCGGCGAATCGCACCAGGCACCGCGCACGTCAGGCCCCGCAACGCAACAGTCCCGCAGCGCAGCGCGCCACGCGCCCGGTGCCGGAGCGGCCAGATTCCCGACGCCAATGCGCCTGGCCAAGGCCCGCGCCAGAAGCCCTAGGAGCGGGCCTTGGCCCATTCGGAAAGCTCGACGCGCGGGCCGGTGTAGAACGGGGTGTCGACACGCACGAACAACCGGGCCTCGGCCTCGCGCTGCTTGCGCAGCACGCCCATGATGCGCCCAAGGTCGTCGCCCTCAAGAGAAACGGTCCACTCCCAATCTCCGAGCGCGAAAGCGGCAATCGTCGACACGGGAATGTCCTTGTATTCGCGGCCGTTGAGGCCATGCTCGCGCAGGATGGCTCCGCGGCGGTTCGCGGGCAGGTAGTACCAGTCCCACGAACGCACGAAGGGATAGACGGCCAGGTACTTGCGGGGCCCGAAGCCGCCGAAGCAGGCAGGCAGATGGTTCGCGTTGAACTCGGCGGGAACGTGGCGGCTCATCGCCGTCCACACCTGCTCGAAACTGCCGGTCTTGGCCACGGCGCGGAAGGCGGCCTGGCAGGCTTCGGCGCTGTCGCCGAGCACCCAGGCCATGAGGTCGGCGTCGGCCCGGAAGCCGGCGACGTCGTACCAGCCGCGAATCTCCACGCCGGCGGCTTTGACGGCTTTGTCGAGTTCTGCGGCGTCGGCCTCGGTGAGGGGCGCCGTCTGCCTGAAGACCATGTGGAGCGAGTAGTTGTCGCGGGCGTTGACCTCCTCGGGGTTCACGACGTAGTCGCGGGGATCTCCGGTAATGTCGGGGGCCGGGGTGAAGGGCATTGCGGGGCGTGCCATTGCGATACCTGCTTTCGTGTTGTCGGTTGTTGGGGATGGATTGCCGCCGGGGTGCCCGCGTCGGCGCGGATACTGGCAGCAGTTCTCGCCGCAGGACTCTCCCCAGGCGGGGAAGGTTCCCTCGGCGACGGGTGTTGCGACCTTCTCGCCGCGCGCCTGGGCAGCTCGTTCGAGGACGAGTTCGACGAGCTGGCCGACAATCGCCGGGTGGGTTCCGGCGGTGCCGGCCCTGCGGTAGGCCATGCCGAGCCTTTCGGCGGTGCCGGCGGCCTCGGTGTCGAGGTCGAAGACGACTTCCATGTGATCGGAGACGAATCCGATCGGGGCGGCAACGACGGCCTTGACGTCTCGGGCCGCAAGCGCTTCGAGACGGTCGTTGATGTCCGGCTCGATCCATGCCGCCTGGGGCGGCCCGGAGCGCGAGCAGAAGGCAAGATCGTAGGGAATCTTCTGGCCGGCGCGCTCGCGCACCTTGTCCATGATGGCCTTGCCGACGGCCAGATGCTGGGCGAGATACGTCCAGCCCTCCCCCAGCGCGTCCTGCGCCTCGGTTTCCGGCGCCAGCGCCGCCCTGGCGGCCTCGCTCAGCGCGCCGGGTTCGCGGCGGGACATGTCTGCGGCGGGTTTCAGGCCGTCTTCAAAGAGCGCGGGCCTGCGTGCGGCGGCGTCGCTCCAGAAATCCTGGGCTCCCGAGCCGCGCGCCATCGAAACGGGAATGGAATGGGTGACGAGCACCACGTGGCCGTCAGGGTCGTCGAGGTCCTTCCAGGCGGCGAGGATCTCGTCGGCGTTGGCTTCGATGAAGCCGTCGGTGTTGGCGAAGGGGCGCACGCGGTCGAGTTCGACGCCGGACAGGTCGCGCCCGCAGGAAATCTCGTCGAGCGCGGCGGCGAGGTTTTCGCGGTACTGGCGGCACCCGGAATAGGAGGTGTAGGCCGTGGTGAAGAGGGCGAGGATTCGCCTGGCTCCGGCATCGACCTGCCGCGCGAGCGTTTCGGCGAAATAGGGATGCCAGTTGCGGTTGCCGACCTCGATGCGCACTTTCGAGCCGAGCTCGGCGAAGCGGGCGTTGAGGGCCTCGCACAGCTCCCGGTTCCGGGCGTTGATGGGCGAGACGCCGCCGAAGCGCTGGTAGTGGCCCGAAACTTCGACGAGGCGTTCGTCGGGGATGCCGGCGCCGCCGGTGGCGTTGCGCATGAAGGGCAGCACGTCGGCAGGGCCGTCGGGCCCTCCGTAGGAGACGAGAAGGAGGGCGTCGTAGGGAGCGAGCGGATCGGTCCCGGTTTCGGGGGCGACGACGGGGGTCTCGGTCACAGCACGTATTCCTTTCGCGCCGGTTCGGGTGCAGGTTCGGGGGCAAGTCCGAAGACGGTTTCGAGGGCGCGCGCCCAGGCGTCGGCCTGTCCGCGGCGGGCGGCCTGCTGGGCGTTGACCGTGGGAACGTGGGCGATTCGGTTGGCCAGGCGCTGCAAGGCGCGGCGCGCCTGGTCGACGGAAATCTCCCCTTCGGCAGGAAGGCGGGCCGCTTCGTCGGCGACGGCCTCGGCGAAGCGGGTGCGAAGCCGGAGGACCATCGGGTCGGCTTGGCGTGCGCGCAGCCGCGAGCGAAGGGCGTCTACGCCCTCGTCAACGGCGGCGGCCGCGAGCATGAGCTGGTCGCGTTCGAGGCCGGGAACGGCGGCGCGCACCTTTTCGAGGTCGATGAGGGCGACGCCGGGAAGCGAGCCGGCTTCCGGTTCGATGTCGCGGGCGAGCGCGAGGTCGACGAGGGTGAGGCCGCGTCCGCGCTTGTCCAGGCAGGCGCGAACCTCGCCGGCCGTGAGAACCGGCTGGTGGCCACGGCAGGCGACGACGAGATCGGCGTCGCACATGGCGTCGAACAGGCCTTCGGCGCCGATGCAGGAGAGGCCGTGGCGGGCCGCGAAGCCGGGGCCTCGGTCGGACATGGAGCAGGAGACGATGGTTGCGGCGCCGCGTTCGCGCAGGGCGGCGACCGTCGCGCCCGCATAGGAGCCGGTGCCGATGAGCAGCACCGTCGCCCCGTCGAGTTCGACGCGGGCGGACGCCATGTCGAGGGCGACGCCGACGACGGAACGCCCGAAAGACTCCAGGCCCGCGATCCGGGAGACCTTGCGGGCGGTCGAGAGCGCCGCTGCGAAGCATTGGCCCAGCAGCGGGCTGACCTGGCCGCGTTGCGTCGCGCGGGTGAGGGCGCGGCGCACCTGCCCCATGATTT
>CACYEE010000041.1 GCA_902773415.1 uncultured Actinomyces sp. | reverse complement strand
GTTAACGAGATGACTGTGCATCCTCGGCCCGCTTCCCGTCGACATAAAAACACCGTCGAAACCGATCATCCCCATATTCTGTTGTCAAGCAACGCCTGCGTTCCAAGCCGCCAGGCTCGTACATTCTACAACGCGATTCGCGCAGAATCCATTCCCGTGCCGGCACGGTTCGCAAGCTCTCAGGAAGCTGCGACACCTAGCGCGAACGCCGGCGCGCCGCCGCCATCGCGCGGGCGGCCTCGCGGTCGGCTTCGCGGCGCTTGATGGCCTCGCGCTTGTCCCACTCCTGCTTGCCTTGGGCCACGGCAATCTCGACCTTGGCCCGGCCGCGAATGAAATAGAGTTCCAGCGGCACGATCGTGCGGCCCCTGCCCTCGGATTTCCGGGCGATCTTCTCGATTTCGGCCTTGTGCAGCAGCAGCTTGCGCTTGCGGGTGGGCGCATGGTTCGTCCACGACCCCATGACGTAGATCGGAATGTTGAGGCCGTTGATCCATGCCTCGCCGTGGCGGTCGACCTCCACCCACGAATCGACGAGGGAGGCGCGCCCCATGCGCAGCGCCTTGACCTCCGTGCCGCCAAGAGACAGGCCCGCCTCGTAGGTGTCGAGAATCTCGTAGTCATGGCGCGCCTTCTTGTTCCGGGCAACGACATGCTTGGCGTCGGCCTCCTCCTTCGCCTTCTGCGCTCCCGACTTCTTCGGTGCCTGCGCCTTTTTCGCTGCCATCCTTCACTCTCCTTCCAGGCCGGACGCCCTACTCTACCGCGCTTTGCACGCACCACGCCAGCATGCCGGGAAGCTGCTGCGCTAAAGCACGAGGCGCGGATTGATTGCCCGGCCGTCCATCCGCACTTCCTGATGCACGTGGCACCCGGTGGCAGCGCCAGTCATGCCGGTAAGTCCGACAATCTGGCCCCGAACCACCTTCTGGCCGGGCGACACGGCAATCGTGCCGCTCATGAGATGCAGCGTCCGAACTTCCCAATGATGCCCGCCAGCCTCGCCAAGATCGAAAACGATGTAGTTGCCGCCGCCCGGATTGTTGTAGACCACCCCAGCTACCGTGCCGTCTCCCGGAGCCTGCTGAGGCACGCCGCAACCGACCGCGAAATCGATGCCCTCGTGCAGGCGGGGCGTGCCGTAGATCGGGTGGATACGCCAGCCGAACTCCGAAACGATCGTTGCACCGGGCACCACGGGGGCAATGAAGCCGTTTCCGCCCTGCACGTTCGCCGCCCGTTCCTGGGCCATCCTCGCGCGGGCCTCGGCAGCGGCCCTGTTCGCCTCGTCGATTGCCGCAATCCGAGCAATCATCTTCTCGCGTTCGTCGCCGGCCTCGGCGATTTGGCTTTGCAGGCTGGCGCCATAGGCCTGGAACTCGGAAGTTCTGGCCTCCAGGGACCGCTGCAAGCCCTCGAGCATGTCCTTCTTCGCTTGGGCTGCGGCTTCCTTCCCCGTCCGTTCGGCAACCAGACGGTCGGCTTGCTCCTTCAGCTCGGCAATCTGCGCCCCGACATCGGCCTGGCGCACGGCCCGCGTCTCGTTGCGCGCCGTCGCCTGCTCGACTTCCGCAAGCGACGTCGTCTGCGTTCGAGTGATTGCCTCGGCCGTCGCATAGGAATCAAGGAAGTCCGAAACCGAACTCGACCCCACAAGCAGTTCCATCGCCGAAGGAGTGGTATCGCCACGATACTGGGCGCGGGCCACGACGCCGAGAGAATCGCGCGCGTTCGCAATCCTCGTTTGCCCGTCGGCAATATCGGAATTGATGCGCTCCAGCTCGCCGTGCGCCGCCTCAAGCCGGTTCGCAACCGCCTCGGCCTCGCGTTGGGCGCCAGCCAGCGCATCCTGCGCATCCTTGAGTTCGACGAGCGTATCGGCAATCTTCTGCTCGATATCGAGCATCTCGAGGTACGCATTCCGGATTTCCGCGTTGACCCCCTCAAGAGCCTCCTGCGCCTGGGAAATCTCCTCCCGCTTCTGTTGCGAGGCCTCGACAAGGTCCGAGCGTTCGTCGGCCCAGGCCCTGCCCGTGGCAACCGGCGAGACAAGCATCGCGGCCGCTGCGCACAGCACCGCAAGAGTCCTGCGTCGTGTCATGTTTCGCTCTCCTGCTCCGATTCTCCCATACCACATCGTGACACACTCCGGCTACGCCTTCGCATAGGCGCGCAGCGACAGCCACGACGTCAGGGCCGCAAGCAGGAGCGCCGCGCCGACAAGCACGGGAGCAATCGCAAACACGTCGTCGACATCGACGATGTCCATCCACTGCATCGAGGAGGCAAACCAGGACTGCACGAAATGCCGCACGATCGCCCACAGGCCGGCAACCGCGAAAAGCGCCCCCAGAAAGACCGACAGCATTCCCTCAAGAACGAAAGGAAGACCGACGAAGAAGCTCGAAGCTCCCACGTAGCGCATGATCTCCGTTTCCTCCTTCCGGCTCATGGCCGACAGTCGAATCGTCGTCGGCATGAGAAGAAGAGCAGTGACGACCATCACGCCGGCAAGCGCGGCGGAAATCGCCGTCAGCTTGTTGAGGAGGCCGAACAGCGGCTCGAGCTGCGTGCGCTGGTCGTTGACGACTTCGACACCCGGCCTGCCCGACAGGGCATCCGACACGATCTCGTACTGTTCCGGATTGACAAGCCTGATGCGGAACGACACCTGCATCTGTTCCTCGGTCAGGGCTTCCACCCAGGAAGTGCCCGCCATCTGCCTGCGGTAGCTCTCCAGCGCCTGCGCCTTCGTCTCGAAAGCAACGGACTTGACATAAGGCTTCATCTCGTCGCTCGCGAGAAAAGCCGCGACAGCATCGACCTGCTCCTGCGTCGCCTCTCCCGCCGCGCAGTTCGCCGACTCCGAATTGCGCGGACACATGAAGGCCGAGACTTCCACCTTGTCGTACCACTGGTCCTTGAGGTTGACGATCTGCTGCTGGAACAGCATGGCCGCTCCGGAAAACAGAAGAGACACGAAAGACACCAGCACGATCGACGAAGCCATCGCCTTGTTAGAAAACAGTCCTTTCGCCGTCCGGGACATGACGAAAACGAAACGCATCAGCCCCGGCTCCTTCCATACAGGCCCCCGTTCTCATCACGCTCGACCGTTCCGCGGGAAAGCTGGATCACCCGCTTGCGCATCCGGTTCACGATTTCCTGGTCATGGGTCGCCATGACCACGGTCGTGCCGGACTGGTTGATTCGATGCAGAATCCGCATAATCGTCAGGCCCGTGTCGCGGTCGAGGTTGCCGGTAGGCTCGTCCGCCAGAAGAATCTCCGGACGGTTGACCATCGCGCGCGCAATCGCCACGCGCTGACGCTCGCCGCCGGAAAGCTCCACGGGAAGCCTGCGCTCCTTGCCGTCAAGGCCCACCATTTCGAGAACCGCCGGAACTTCGCTCCGAATCGTCGATCGTCCGGCTCCGACCACCTGGAGGGCAAGAGCGACATTCTCGTAGACATTGTTGTCCTCAAGCAGGCGGAACTCCTGGAACACGGTCCCGATTTTCCTGCGCAAACGGGGGATGCGTCTCGTCGAAATCTTCGACAGGTCCTTTCCCAGCACCTGCACGCGCCCCGACGTCGGCCTCTCTTCGGCCACGACGAGGGCAAGCATCGTCGACTTGCCCGACCCGGAAGGACCGACAAGAAAGACGAACTCTCCCCTGCCGACCTCCAGGCTCACCGAATCGAGGGCCGGTTTCGTCCCCGTCCGGTACAGCTTCGTGACATTGTCGAATGTAATCACTGCATTGCCCCACAATCGCGCATGTTCTCGGTGTCGAGAATACGTGGCAGCGCATTGCGCCCCCATGCCGACGCGCCGCGCCCGCACGACCTGAGAGAAACTGGGCCAGCGCTGCGCGAGGCCATGCAACGGGACGCCTGAAGGCGCCCCCGAATCGCGCCTCAGTCCGTTTCGTTCGCCTTCTCGCCAGTGGCCCTCCAGCGAATGCCCGCATCGATGAAGCCGTCGATGTCGCCGTCAAAGACGCTGTCCGTATTGCCCGACTCGAAGCCGGTTCTCAGATCCTTGACCATCTGGTAGGGATGGAGGACGTAGGAACGCATCTGGTCGCCCCAGGAAGCCTTGATGTCGCCGGCGAGCTCCTTCTTCTCCCGTGCTTCTTCCTCCTGCTTGAGCAGAAGCAGACGGGACTGGAGCACTCGCATGGCAGCCGCGCGGTTCTGGATCTGCGATTTCTCGTCCTGCATCGACACGACGATGCCGGTGGGAAGATGGGTGATGCGCACGGCGGAATCCGTCGTGTTCACCGACTGGCCGCCCGGCCCCGAGGAACGGAAGACATCGACACGAATGTCGGTATCGGGAATGTCGATGCGATCGGTCTGTTCGATGAGAGGAATCACCTCGACCGCGGCAAAGGACGTCTGGCGACGCCCCTGGTTGTCGAAGGGCGAAATGCGAACGAGACGATGGGTGCCCGCTTCGACGGACAACGTGCCGTAGGCGAAGGGGGCGTGGACCTCGAAGGTCGTCGACTTGATGCCTGCCTCTTCGGCATGGGACGTGTCGAGCACCTTCGCAGAGAACTCCCGCCGCTCGGCCCACCGAAGGTACATGCGTTGAAGCATCTGCGCGAAATCCGCCGCGTCGACGCCTCCGGCGCCCGAACGAATCGTCACGACCGCGTCGCGTTCGTCGTACTTGCCGGACAAAAGGGTCTGAATCTGAAGATCCGCGAGATCCTTGCCGACCTGAGCCAGTTCGGCATCGAGATCCTCGTAAAGCTCCGCGGCAGTCTCGGCATCGGTCAACGCTTCCTCGCCCGCCATCTCAAGCAGCGCCTCGAGATCCTCGATGCGGCCTTCCGAATCCGTCAGCTTCTTGAGTTCGGCCTGGGCATGGGACAGCTTCGACGTGACCGCCTGGGCCTTGTCCGGATCGTCCCACAGGTCCGGCGCGGCCGACTTCTCGGTGAGCGCGGCGATGCGCGCACGCAGCGCCGCCGGTTCCTTCACCGCAGCGATCTGCCGGTAGGTTTTGCGGAGGTTGTCGATTTCGCTTTGATAGTCAGTTGCCACGCGCCAAGGCTACCTCATCTCGACCGTGCGTGCCGCGAACGCGCGGCGCTTCACCGTGGGCGCAGCCGGGCAGCGGACTCCGCCTCGAGAAGAACCGACCCCGACGGGGCAAGGATTCGGGCAGCTTCGAGGCTGACGCGCCGGGAGAGCCTGAGGCGCACCGTCGCGTCGTTCTCGACGACGAGAGCAGCGAGCTCGGTATTCGGGCGCAGCGCCTTTTTCGCACGGAGCACGAGTTCGGCTTCGCTGACCGGGCCAAGCTCGCCCTTTTCCAGGTCGGCGGACCGGAAATAGGCCGCATCGGCGACATCGTCCGCGAGCGCGAGCACGACGGAATCGGCCTCGGCGAGAAGATCGCGCCGCTCGGCATGCAGGTCCGAGGCGACGGCGACGACGAGAACGAGCATCGCCGCGACAAGCCACAGGCCCAGGCCCAGCACAAGCATGTTTCCGCGTTCCGGTTCCTGCCGACGTTCCCGAAGCCGAGACTTCGCGACGCCCTCGAATGCTCGCCGGACAAGGGCACGTGGGCGTGTCATGGCCGCGTCCTCCTGAAATCGTCGACAGGCATCGTCGCCGTCCGCGTGACGACGACGTCGCGCTGGAAGGCTTCCAGGCGCGCACGGACCGCAACGGTCACCGACACCTTTTCGCCCGGACTCAGGCACGGCGACGCGCTGCATGCGACCCGAGGCGCATTTTCGGCCTTCGCGCCCCTGTCGGCGAGCCGCATCGAGACGGCCTCTTCCATGCGGGCCCTGGCCGCTTCGGCGGACTCTGCCCGCACAAAGGCCCGCGCACCGTCACGCGCCGCTGCCGCCGCCGCATGCTCGGCGCCGAGCATCGACGCGAAGCTCACCACAAGCGCGAAGGCGGGAAGGATGAGAACGGCAATGACGCCGAGGCTTTCGACGATCGCATTGCCGGCCTCGCTTCCTTCCCGGTCCGCGCCGCAACGGGGACGCCGTCTATTCGACCATTGCATGGGCATGCGCCTCCAGGACAGTCGGCCCGGGAAGGGCAAGACCGAGCATCGGCATGGGAGCCGAAACCTCGACGACGACCGTCGCGCCGGCAGGTCCGCTTTCGATCCGCGCGTCGATTCCGCCCGCGTACCGGCTCCCAAGGGTCTGTTCGACAAGCATCGCGGTCCGCTCGCGCGCCGCCTGCGCGGACTGTGCGACCGCTCCGGCGCGCGCTCCTTCCGCTGCCGCATCGGCAATGACCGTCTGGGCGTACAGGCTCAGCGCAAGAGCCATCAGCGCAAGCGTCAGCGCAAGGAGCATCGGCGCAAGCATGACGAAGCCCGCCGGAGCGTTTCCGCTTTCGCGGCGCCTGTCCCCTGCCTCGATCAATAGTTCACGACCTTGTTGATTGCGGCCTCGAAAGCCGTTTGCAGTGCCGGTGCGGCCACTGCCCAGATGGCCACGACAAGCCCCGCGGTCATGAGGGTGATGAGGACCCAGCCGGGAACGTCGCCCCGTTCGCCGTCCTCGGACGGAAGGAACAGGGCGTGCAGCAGGGCCTGAATTCGGGTGAGCATGGATTTCTCCTTCTTTTGTTGGTGTGATGCAGGCCGAAGCCTGCGCCGCGTCGGACCGGCGGGTCCGCCCTGCCCCGTGGGATCGCTACGGTACGAAGGTCAGCGCGGCGACCGAGGGGTACAGGGCAAAAACAATGGTGATGGGCATGATGAGGAAGACGACCGGCAAAAGCATCCGAATCTCCTTGCTTCCGCCTTCTTCGAGGAGTTCGCGACGCGCATGCTCGCGGGCATCTGCCGCCTGCGCACGCAGGACATCGCCAAGAGCCGTGCCGCGTTCGAGGGAGGTCACGAGAGCGTCGACGAAGCGTGCGACCGCGAGATTGCCGCATCGATCCGACATGTCCGCCAGCGCGTCGGGAAGCCTGTCGCCGGCGCGAACCGCGTCGAGCGCCCTGCCGATTTCCGAGGCGAGCGCCCCCGATCCGATTGCCGAGACCCGTTCGAGAGCCGCGCGAATGGACTCGCCGGCACCGACGGCCAGCGCAAGCAGTTCGGCAATGTCGGGAAGCTCGTTGGTCATCGCCCTCGACCTGTGCCGCAGCCGGTTCGACAGGTTCCAGTCCGCCGCAAGGGCGCAGCATGCGGATCCGGCAACCGGCATGGCGAATGCGGCAAGGACCGGCGACCCCATCCTGACGGCAGCGAAGCCGAGCGCCGTTCCGGCGCCGAAGCCGACCGTCGCCCATTCGAGCTGGCGGAGCCTGAAGCCGTGCACGTCGATGGTTCCCAGGGCCACCGTTCGCCTCCGAACGCTTGCCGACGACGAGCCTGCCGCTTCGAGGCCCCGCAGGACGAGTCCGAGAAGACGCACGAGCAGTCCTCGCCGTTGCGGCGTCCAGCCGTCGTCGAGATAGGGGCGCACCCGCGCCGAAAAGGAGGGTCTCGGCCAAAGCCATACCGCAGCGATGGCGAAGACGCCGGCAGCGAAGGCCGCACCGACAAGCGCGCCCTTCATGATTCGTTTCCCGCAAGGACCCGAGGAGCCTCCTCGAGCCGTCCCAGGCGGAGCATGAGCCCGTAGGCGAGAAGGGTCGCCGCGAGGCCGAAAACGAGAATCGCGGTTCCCGTCGGCGTCGAAAACGAGTCGACGACGCCGGGCCGGGTCGCGAGCAGCCCGAGGACGACCCACGGCGCAACCGCCGCGACGCGCGCCCCTCCGACCGTCCACGACTGGCGGGCAAGAAGTTCTCCTCGCGCGCGGTTTTCCGACCGAAGCGCCGAGGCGAGCGAGGTCAGCATGACGGCAAGGTCATGTCCGCCAAGCCTGCTTGCAAGGCGCATCGCTTCGACGACCCGATCGGCGACCGGTTCCGCCATCGTTCGCTTGAGCCGGTCCAAAGCGGCGTCGAGACGGCCCGTCGCCTCAAGCTCGGCCGCGAACACGGCAAAGTGGGCCTTCATCTGGTCAGGTCCCCGTTCGGCCAGCAAGACCAGCGATTCTCCGACGGAAAGCCCTGCCCGAAGCCCGGAGACGACATCGTCGATGCAGTCGGGCCACTGCTCGCGCGCCTGCGCCTGGCGTTTTCGTGCGCGGGAGCGTTTCAGGGCGGCGGGAACCGCCAGGCCCACGGCAAAGCAACCGGCCGCCAGGACATCGTTGCGCGAAAGGATCCACGCGGTCGCGGCAAGGGCCGCACCGGCTGCGGCGTGGGCCGCAATCGCCCGACGCTCCTGCCATATGCGACGTGCAGGGGCCGGAGTTTGCCAGGGAGCAAGCATTCCGTTGAGCGAAGCGTAGACGACGAGGGTGCCCAGCCCGAAGGCGAGGCCGACAATCATTCCCATCGCCGACCTCCCCGACGCCCCGGAAGTTCGGCGTCCAGCTCGGCGAAACGGTCGGCGTGCGGAACTTCGCCGCCCGCAGCGACGAGTTTCCCGTCACGTTTCTCGAAGAGCCGGGACATTTCGACATGTTCGCCTTCGACCCGGCCGGTCACGCCGGCGATCTCGACAACCTGGCGCCGACCCGACCGTTCCCGCACCACATGGACGACAAGGTCGACGCTGCGCGCCACCGTCGGCACGACAAAGGAGCTCGTCACGTTTTCTCCCGCAAGAAGAGGGAGGGTGCAGAGCTTGAGAACCGCCTCGCGCGCCGAATTCGCATGGATCGTGCACGCTCCGGGAACGCCCGCGTTCAGCGCGACAAGCAGGTCGAAGGCCTCGGCGGAGCGGACCTCGCCGATGACGATCCGTTCCGGACGCATCCGCATCGCCTCCCGCACGAGCCTGCGCAGGGTTATTTCGCCCCGGCCCTCGATCGAGGGAGGCCTGGTCTGCATGGCGACGACGTCGCGATGGTCCAGGTCGAGCTCGAAAACCTCCTCGGCGCTGACAATGCGTTCCGAAGCGGGGACGGCCCCCAGCATCGCGCGCAGCAGGGTCGTCTTTCCGGCCTGGGTCGCTCCCGACACGAGCACGTTCAGGCCCGCGCGGACCGCGTCCCGAAGAAACGCCGCCGCGGCCGGCGTGAGCATCCCGGCCTTGGCAAGCTCGTCGAGGCCACGCGCCTTGAGCGCATGCTTGCGGATGTTGATGGCCCAGTGGCGGCGCGTCACGTCGGGGATCACCACATGGAGACGTTCCCCGGTCTGAAGTGAGGCGTCGACGAAGGGCATCGACAGGTCGAGGCGACGCCCCGAGGCACGAAGCATGCGTTCGACGAGGTCGCGCACTTCCCCCTCGTCGAGAACCGTGCTCGTCAGTTCGGAGGCTCCCCCGCGAGAGACAAAGACCTTGGACGGCTCGTCGATCCAGATTTCCTCGACCTGGGGGTCGTCGAGATACTTCTGGAGCGGGCCCAGCCTTCCGACGGCATCGCGGATCGACCGGTGGACATCGCGACGGTCGTCAACCGTCCTTGTTCCCGAACGAAGCGACTGTTCCTCGTATTCGTCGATGGCTTGGCCGATGAGCCGGTCAAGTGCGGCAGGCTCGCGTTCGGGATCGATTCCCGCGTGGCGTACCAGTCTGCGCACGCGCATTTCAAGGGGATTGCGTACAGCTTCCGCTGTCATGGTGAGCGTCCTTCCGACAGGTGAGTGTCTTCGACAACGACGACCCTACTACACATTGCGCGAAAGCCCCACATCTATCCACATTTCCGACGATTCTGGGAATAAATCTGTGGATAGATCGGCCGGGAGGCTCGATGGGCGTGTGAACCCGGCAATGCAGGGAAAACGCCGTAGGTTGGAAAAATGAACATCTCTCCGCAATATCTCGCCGCCCTCGCCGTCGAAGCCATCCAGGGGCTCGACGCCGTCGGCACGCGAGGCCAGCTCGCCAGAAACGACGACTACGTCACGGGCACCGTCATCGACGCCCGAGGCCGCCACTGGAGAGTGACATACCCTGCAAACGCCTTTGCCGCGACTGCGCTTGAAGCCGAAATGGCTCTCGCCCCCGAACTCCTCAACGAACTGCGCGCCTCCAACCTGCCCTTCGACATCATGCGCCCGGCAGGCTTCGCGACCGTCCCGGGCGGCCGGGCGGCCGTCTATCCCGAACCCTTCGGAAAGGCCATCGAATTCGAGGACATGACCCCCGACGAAGCCCGCTCCCTCGCCCGCGCAATCGCCGCGATCCACCTTCTGCCCGAAAGGGTCATCTCCGATGCGGGACTTCCCGTCTACAACGCCGACGAATGGCGACGCCGGCTCCTGGCCGAACTCTCGGACGCCGACCACACCGGCTACGTGCCGCCTCTTCTTCGCAGGCGCTGGGACGACGCCCTGACCGACTCCTCCCTGTGGCGCTTTACCCCCTGCGTCATTCACGGAGACCTCGCCGGCGAAAACTTCCTGTGGTCCAACGGTTCCATCGCGACGGTGCTCGGATGGGGCGAGGCACGTGTCGGAGACCCGGCGCACGACCTCGCCTCCCTCCTGCCCCTGCCCGACGAGCTGCTTCTGCCCGCAATCGAGTCCTACGAGAACGTACGAGGCGCCACGCTCGACGAGCCCACGCGCCTGCGGGCGGTGTTCATGAGCGAGTTCTCCATTCTTCGCTGGCTCATGCACGGCGTGCGGACCGATGTCCGGGAAATCCAGATCGAGGCCGTCAAGATGCTCGACGAGCTTGCCGACCAGGTCGCCCTCGACCCCGACCTCGCCAACGGCCCGTCCTGGCACATGGACATTGCCGAGGGAACGGTTTACGGAACAAACACCCTGTAGGGCCGCCTCGCGGGACTGCCCCAGAAGGATGCGTGGAACTGGCCGGGGCGGGAACCGAAACAACGTGCCGATTTCCGCCCCGGCCGTTTGCGCAGGCCAGGGGACTGGGCATCGCAAAGGGAACAGACTGGTGCCGCATTGGGGACAGCAACGGGCGGAAGGGCCGCGCGAGCTTGCCCGCACGAGACCGGAGCGAAGAAACCGCGAGAGGGAGCGAAGCGACCGAACACGCTCCCCCGACGCGACGCCCCGCGGTGGCCGCGCCCTTGCGAGACAGCCCCGCCTAGCCGCCGCGAACCGGTGCGGACAGGCAGGACATGCCGGCCTCGACCAGGGCGAGAATCGACTCTTCGGAAAGCTCGCCCGCCTCGAGTTCGCCGACCGAACCCTTCTCGTCGAGATACACGAAAAACGCGCCGATGTCTTCAAGGGGAACGCCGGAAACCTTCGAATAGGCGAGCCTGTAGAGCGCCAGCTGCATCTCGCGCGAGGCAAGCTGCCCCCTTCGGGGCTGCGTGCCCGTCTTCCAGTCGACAATCGTCACCTTGCGCATGCCCGGCACCCGAGCCGTATCCAGCACCGCATCGACCGTGCATCGGACCACATGCCCCGCAACGACGACCGACATCGACGCCTCCACAAGCAAAGGACGATACGAGGCCCATCGCGAGGCGGAATAGGTCGCGAAGAAGGCCTCCACCGTCTCGTCGGCCTCCACACGCACCGAACCGTCCAGATGGTCCAGGTCAAGCCTCGGAGCAAGCAGATAGGATTCGGCAATCGCCTCGTGAACCCTCGTTCCGATACGCGCATTCCGCGACGGTTCGCGGGGTATCGGACGCACGAGATCGGCCTCGAAGGCACGGGGGTCGCGAGCAAGGGTGACGACGTCCGTCGCCGTCAGATAGGGGCGCGACATTCGCAGCGGATGCTCCGCTCCGGCATCCCGCAGCTCGGCAAGAAGAACCTCGATTTCCTTTTCGCGCGCATCGAGAGCCTCCATCGCAGCCTGGGCGTCGACCTCGCTTTCGCCAATGGCCGGCCTGGCACGATCGGCCGGAAAGGTTCGCCATTGCCCCCGCGAATAGTCGGGAATCGGCTCGGGCCCCTCGCCCGGCTTTTCCTCCTCGTCAAGAAGCGCGACGAACTCGTCCGCCTCGAGGGATTGCGGGCAGAGGAAGCACAGGCGATCGGCCGCCTCGCGCCCTTCGGCCCTGGCCCAGCCCTCCCCCGCAATGCCCGCAATCGGTTCCGTCTCGATCCCCTCAAGGAACGCCGACCGCCTGCGAACCGGAACGGGCTTGCCGGCCCGGAGCTTTTCGACGGCCTGTCCCGAATCGGCGATGCCATAGCCGACCAGCAGAAGCTCCGCCTGCGGCCGGGTCATCGCAACATAGGCGAGCCTTCTCGCTTCCTGCCCCTCGTGAAGGCGCTCGGCCTCGGCAAAGCCAAGATACTCCTCGACGGGCGCCCACGGCCCGTCTTCGCCCTCCGCGGGAACCTTCGGAGCGAACCGGGGAAGGTGACGGGAATCCGCGCGAAGCGGATAGGGAAAGACCTTCGCCGAAGCGGGCCACAGGTCGCATGCGGCAGCCGGCTCGTCGAAACCTCCTTCGACCATCTCGGGCAGGGCAACGATGTCGCGCCATTCGAGCCCCTTCGATCCGTGGATTGTCATGATCTGCACAACTCCGGGGTTCACGTCGACATCCGGGCCCGACAGGCGTTCGTCCATTCCCGAGGCGGCTTCTCCCCCATGCTCGCGCGCCTCGACGGCATCGAGCCATTCCAGGAAATCTCCCAGGCCCGCCTCGGGGTGCTCCGATGCGTATTGGCTGGCGACAGCGCTGAAAGAGTCGAGCGACGTCGTGACGCGACGCGCGCCTTCCGGGCGCGACGCCGCAAGCAGATACATCCCGAGAAGCCGGGCGGCCCTGAAGGCCAGCTCCCCCAGCGGAGCGTTTTCCATGTCCCGGATGTCCCGGAGAACCGACGCCAGCCAGACGAACCTGCGATGCCCTTCCCGGCTCATGCCTTCCGGGGGCTGCGAACCGAGCGCATCGAGGCCTTCGACGAGGGTTGCCTCCTCGCCGGCGTCGATCGTCCCGCCGCCCTCGATTCCTTCCAGCTCCGCACCGGCGGCAGCGCGCGCATGACGCGCAAGCGCGCGCATGTCCTCGATGCCGATGCTCGCGAAGGCGCAAAGCCGCGCCAGCCAATCGCCCCTGGCCGGATTCGCCGCGGCTTCAAGCGCCGCGCGAACCGTTGCGACTTCGGGCCGCATGAGAAGGGATTCTCCCCCGACAATCTCATAGGGCACGCCGGCATCCCCAAGGGCCTTCGCCGCCAGAGGAATGTAGGAACGCTTGCGGCACAGGACGGCCATCTCCGCCGGACGCCCTTCGGCGTCTCGGATCTCGCGCATGCGGTCGCGCATCCGCATCGCCATCGCCCTGTAGGAATCCTCGCGGCGCAGCGGCCTGATCTCGACAACCCGCCCCGGCCCCGCATTCGTGCGCGGACGAAGACGGCCCACCTCGACCGACGACGTCTCGATCCGTTCGGCAACCACGTTCGCCGCTTCGAGAATCGCCGTGTCGTTTCGGAATGTCGTCTGCAAGGAGAACAGCGCGGGCCTGCCCAGGGATTCGAATACCTGGGGAAAGTCAGCGAATGCGTTCGCGCTGGCTCCGCGCCAGCCGTAGATCGCCTGGTTCGGATCGCCAACCGCGACGACGGAACGGGTCGCGGCCTCGCCTGCGGACAGCGCGAGAGACAGAAGCCTGGCCTGGGACACGGAAGTGTCCTGATACTCGTCAAGCAGCACGAGAGCGTGACGGGCCGAGACTTCCTCCCTCAGCGAAGGAACCGCCTCGAACACCTTGACCGCGACGGCAACCTGATCCGCGAATTCCATGAGGCCTTCGTCGGCCTTTCGCCGGAAATACTCCTCGACGATATCGCACAGCACCAGGCCCTGACGCATTTTCGATGCCGCCGAAGCGAGCTTGCCCCAGGCATTCCGGTACGTCCTTGCGCGTTCCTCGCCACCCAGATGCCGCTTCCACGCAATCTTTCTCCCTGACTGGGATGCGGCGATTTCGGCAAAGAGCCCTTCCTGTTCCGCATAGAACCTGCGGGCCTCGTCGACCGCGCGTCCGTTGTCGATCAGTGCCGCCGCAACGGCAAGGGCCTGTTCGACGACCGTCGTCCTTGCCGAATCCACGGCCTGCGCAACGTCCTCGCCCAGGGAATCGACGACGGCTCCCATGAGCTGGAACCTCTCCGCCTCGGTCATCAGGCGCGCAGACGGATCCGCTCCGACAAGCAGGCCATAGGATGCGGCGATATCCGCGGCGAAGGAGTTGTAAGTGGAAATCGTCGGCATCTCGAGCTGCCTGCGCGCGCGGTCGGTTTCGCCATCCACGCTTCGAGACGGACCAAGACCTGCCCGTTCGAGAGCCGCGAGCGACTGGGCGACGCGGGATTCCAGCTCCCCGGCCGCCTTCCTCGTAAAGGTCAGCCCGAGAACCTGCGACGGCTCGACCTTTCCGGCGCCGACCCAGTAGGCGATGCGGTTCGCCATCGTTCGCGTCTTGCCCGAACCCGCACCGGCAACCACGAGAATCGCCGAATCCTCGCATTCGATGACTTCCCGCTGCTCGCCGGTCGGCATCAGCGGCCTTCCGTGTTCATCGCGAGGATTGACCGCCTGCATGATCCGTTCGTAGCGCCTCATGAGAAGATCCGTCCTTCGGGGTGTTCGGGGCAAAGAATCCGCAGCGAGCACGTGTCGCACCACGTGTTGGCCCGGGCAGGAACGCGCTCGCGGACAAGCAGCCGCGCACTCGCGTCGATCCGTTCTTCGGCTCGCGCCAATCCGGCATCGTCGAGCCCGCTCTGGACTCGTTCCGCCGGCTTCTTCGTGCCGGTCGCCAGGTAGACGAGCACGGCTTTCGACGCAGGAGGAATCCTCGTGTCGTGGCGAAGCGCCCACTGGTAGAGCTGGAGCTGGACGTTGTCCTCGGCTTCCTTGACCGGTATCGCGGTCTTTCCCGTCTTGTAGTCGTAGACGATGCTCGAGGAGCCGTTGACAACGATGCGGTCGATCGTTCCCGCGACAACCGCGTTGCCGCGTTCGACCGCGAAGCCGTGCTCGGTCAGCACTTCCCCTTCCGTTCCGGCAATGAACATGGCGGCCTTGTCGAGGGCAGCCAGATAGCGTTCGAGGTCGCGAGCGGCCCAGCCACCGACATCGTTGCCGGCCTCGGCCTGCCACGTTTCGAGAAACTCGCCCTTGAGCATCTCCGCGAACTCCGTCTGGCTCGTCCCTTCCGGAATGACCGGATGGCGTTCAAGAATCCGATGAATCGTTGTTCCTGCCCGGGCGGCATCGGCCCTGTCCGCATCGGCGAACCCGAGTTTCGACAGCACCGCACGCAAGGGGCAGGCGAGAAGCCCTTCCACGCCCGACGGGGATACGCGGGGCCTGCCGCGCCTCTCGCCGCCGCCCGAGGTCGGCGTCGCCTCGTCCATCCACATGCCGGGAAGGGGGCGGCGAACTCCCGAATCCTCGAACCTGGACAGCAGCGCGCGGGCCCGCTCGCCGACAGGTCCTTCGACAAGAGCGTACCGGCGCAAGGAGCCGACAAGGCCGACGGCATCGAGATCCGGCATCGAGGGCTGGAGCTTGGCGACAACGGCGACGGGCCTCGCCTCCCCGCCGTCCTCCGCTTCCCCGTCCGCTTCCTCGGCAAAGACGAATCCCATGGCCCGAAGGAATCGCGACGGCGTGGAATCCTCGCCTTCGACGCAGGTCACCAGCAGAACGTCGCGCGCCCTTCCGACCGCGTGGCGAAGCTGGCGCAGTTCGTCGTCAAGCACTTCTTGCAGTTCGGCACGATAGGCATCGGCCGGAGAAAGGCCGTCGACGTATCGTCCCGAAACGCGCGCGGAAAGCTCGGATGTCCGCACGAGCGGGTCTCTCAGGGTCAGGTTCGGCCAGGTTCCCTCGTTCATCCTGGCGATGACGACGCGCGAAAACTCGCGCCCCTGAAGCGCCGCGGGCGTTGCGAGAACGACGGCGTCGCCATCGGCTCCGCGACGCGCAATCGAGTCCTGGGGAAGCTCCTGGGCCTCGAGTTCGGCGACCATCGCCGCAATGCCCGTCGCGGAATCGCGGTCGGCCATGCGCTGGGCGAACCGGAATAGCTGCAACACGGCGTCGAGATTGTCGCCGGCTTCCTCGGCTCCCGATCCGCTCTCCATCGCGGACGCGCGCCACCGGTCGGCGACATCGCAGGAATCCCAGGCAGCCCACAGGACCTGCTCGGCGGCCTGCGCGCTGCCCCGGGCCGCCTCCCGGATCTCGTCAAGCACCCTCGAACACCTTAGAATCTCCTCCAGGCCCGTTTCCGACAGTTCCGTGACGGCTTCGGGCCCGTCGAGCGCCACCGCAAAGAGCCCGGTCTCCGGGCGGCTTCCTCCCGCCGCAAGCTCGAGGGCCCTCAGCCGCCTGCCCAGTCGGCGAAGGGCCAGGCCATCGACATCGAAAAGAGGTCCTTCGAGAACATCGCGCACCTTCCGCCCCGCCTCCTCGGAACCGGTTGGCGGCCCGATCGCAAGACCGATGACATCGAGCAGCGCGCGGACGGCCGGCTGCATGTGAAGCGGAAGGTCGGAGCCGATCGCGGCAACCGGTACCGACCGCCGAACCATCTCGCGGCGAATGGGCCCGTGGGCCGAACGCGATCGGGTCACGACTGCGATCTCCCCGTAGGGAACACCGTCAAAGAGGTGCCATTCGCGTATCGCCCGGGCGATTCCCGCGGCTTCCTCGGCCTCGTTCGCATAGCGCCGTGCCCCAACCTCGTCCTTGACGTCGCAATGTTCGCCGGCCCTGCCCGCAGCGCTTCCGGCGACGCGAATGCGCGAGGAGACCCGTTCCCCGACCGCCGCCAGCATCGCACCGCCCCGATGGCTGCGGCCCAGCGGCACGAGCCTGGCTCCCAGGCCTTCGGGTTCGCCTCGCGCAAGGTCCGCGGGCAGCGACGCCACGGCACCGCGAAAGCCCTGGACGGAAGAATCGGGATCTCCCGCGGCGACGACGATCGCTCCGTCCTTCGAAAGGCGAGACAGCAGACCGAGAATCGAGCGCGGCGCATTCTGGATGTCGTCGACGAGAACGAGATCCCATGCGGGCTTTCGCACCGGCTTCGCGGAGCGCACCGAAACCGAGGCGGCTTCCTCCCACCCTTCGAGAAGCCTTCGGGCCTCCGAAACGAGCATCGAGTGGTCAAGGCGCCGCGCCGCGAGAAGCCCCGGAGCCGTTCCCTCGGCATGCGAGGCTTCTTCGAGACGGCGAAGATACGCCTTTCGCACCGCCGCGCCCGCCGTCCAGAGGCCGTTATCCGTACGCCGGCCGAGAGCGGCAAGCTCGTCCGGGCCAAGTCCAAGCTCCGAAGCGCGTGTCAGCAGGTTTCGCATTTCCGCGCGAAAGGCCGGCATCGCCTGGACCTCCGAGGGAAAACGCGCGGGAAAGGCGATCTCCCCCCGGTCGAGAATCTCCTTGAGAAGCATGTCCTCTTCGGGACCGGACACGAGTTCGGGACGCTCGCGGCCCGTCTGCTCGGCGAACTCCTCGACGATGGCATAGCAGAAGGCTGCGATGGAGCGCACCTCGACCCGGCCCGACAGCGCTCCCAGGCTCAACGACACCCGGACAAGGCTGTCTCCGGCCGCCCTGCGGTCGGCCGCAAGCAGGGCGACACGCTTGCCCCCGCCCGCAGCCCTGCGAACAAGCTCCTCAAGCACGGCGGTCTTGCCCGTTCCGGGCCCGCCGACAATGCTCACCGCCCCCTCGGCCGATTCGACCGCCTTCAGCGCCTCAAGCTGCCACGCATCCCAATGCGTCACGTCCGCTCCCCTTCCGTTCATGCCCGGCCTGCCGGCGGCACGGGCCCCGTCGTCGTTCCGCCACAACACTACAGCGGGCCGCAAAGGCAAACCGGGGAAAATTCCCGGAGCACGCCCGCCGGCGCGTTCGCCCCACGAATAAACGGGCCCGCCCGCGTCGCCACCGGCCTGCGGCCGGTATATCCTAGAGCCGGAGAAAGGAGCCATCATGCAGGTCAACATCGGAATCCGCGACACCAGCAGGGAGATCTCCCTCGACGTCGACGCGACCGGCGAGGACATCTACGCGCTCGTCGCCGCCTCCCACGAGTCGCATCAGCCCCTCAAGCTCGTCGACAAGGAAGGCAAGCTCGCAATCGTCCCCTTCGAGTCCCTCGCCTACGTCGAAGTCGCCGCCGCGGAAAACCGCCGCGTCGGCTTCGGCCTCTGAACGGCCGCCCGCGCGCGTGCACCGCGAACGCCGCCCGCACGCCGCGGAGCGCGCCCGAAACGCAAGGGAATCCCACGATCCGCACGATTGGCAGCGCGCCGAAAGTGTGACCTTGTGCGAACCGCGACCGGCGTGGACATGCCCGAATGCCGCTCGCCTAGAATGGGACTGACCAAGGCTGCCCGGTCGTCCCGTCCCCGGAGCAGAATCCACGCGACCGGCTGCCTCCAGGCGGCGCAAAACTCCTTCCGGCGCGCCGCGTAGCGAAAGGACGATCGTGACCTCCGGAATCATCGATTCCTCGGGTGCCCGCACGCCCGAAAACAATGAACCCAAGGCAGACATCAGCGGCACCGGCGAAGGACTTGAACGGAAATCCTTCGCGGACTTCGGCGTTTCGGCCCCGATTGTCGAAGCCCTCGCCAGCAATGGCATCACCTGCCCCTTCCCCATCCAGGCGCTGACGCTTCCCGTGGCGCTGCGCCGCAACGACATTATCGGCCAAGCGAAAACCGGCACGGGAAAGACCCTCGGCTTCGGCATCCCGATGCTCGAAAACTCCGCCGGACCCGACGAGGTCGGCTGGCAAGACATCCCCGAAGCCGATCGGGGAAAGCCCCAGGGCCTCGTCGTGCTTCCCACGCGCGAGCTCGCCGTCCAGGTGGCCGTCGAACTGGCCAATGCCGCCGCCCGCCGCAACCTTCGCATCGTCCAGGTCTACGGCGGACGCGCCTACGAACCTCAGGAGGACGCCCTGGGCCGGGGAACGGAAATCGTCGTCGGAACTCCCGGTCGCATCATCGACCTCATGCGCCGCAAATCGCTCGACCTTTCGCGCGTCAGGACCGTCGTTCTCGACGAGGCCGACGAAATGCTCGACCTCGGCTTCCTGGAGGACGTCGAAAGGATTCTCGCCGCCACCCCGGCCACGCGCCACACGATGCTCTTCTCCGCGACGATGCCCGGCCCCGTCGTCGCGATGGCCCGCCGCTACATGAGCCATCCGACGCATATCCGCGCCCAGGACCCGGCAGATTCGGGCCAGACGGTCAAGGAGACCCGCCAGGTGGTCTACCGTTGCCACGCCCTCAACAAGATCGAGGTCCTCGCACGCATCCTCCAGGCCGAAGGCCGGGGGCTGACCATCATCTTCACGCGCACCAAGCGCACCGCCGCACGCCTCGCCGAGGATCTTTCCGGCAGAGGATTCGCCGCCGGAGCCCTCCACGGCGATCTCGGCCAAGGCGCACGCGAACAGGCGCTTCGCGCTTTCCGAAACGGAAAGGTCGACGTTCTCGTCGCCACCGACGTGGCCGCCAGAGGAATCGACGTCGACGACGTCACGCACGTCATCAACTACCAGTGCCCCGAAGACGACAAGACCTATCTCCATCGGATCGGCCGTACCGGCCGCGCCGGCAACACCGGAACGGCCGTGACCTTCGTCGACTGGAACGACGTGCCTCGCTGGGCCCTCATCAACAGGCAGCTCGGCCTCGCAATGCCCGAACCCCTCGAGACGTACCATACTTCCGACCATCTTTACGACGACCTCGGCATCGCCAAGGGAACCGGCGGAACGCTGCCGAAGGACAAGCGCACGCGCGCCGGCCTCGACGCCGAAGGAATCGAGGACCTGGGCGAAACGGGAGGATCGCGCGGACGCGGCCGACGCAGCGAAACCCGACGCCGGAGTTCCGGACGCAGGAAGGCCGGCCGTTCCCGGCATTCGGGCGAGTCTCGCCGCCACGGCAGCGACGCCCGCGAAAGCTCGCATGACGCGGCGCAACGACGCAGGCGAAACCGCAAGCGCACGCACCGCCCCCACGACTCGGGCAACTAGAACGACGCGAGGCGGCATGCCGGGTTCTTCCCGTACATGCCGCCTCTTTTTCTGCCGGCCGGAAACCGCCGCTCCTCGCACGGTCCGATGGCCGCCCCTGACGGAATCGGCCAGGGCCCCGGCTCAGCGCACCGGACGATCGTCGGGCTTGATTCGATGGAGATACCGATATTCGCCCGGCAGGTCCATCGCTTCGCATATCGCGAACCAGACACGGAGCGGGTCGCCGCCCCGCTCCACCGCATCTGCCGGGCTACGGCCGTCGAGCGAGGCCAGCACGAGATCGGAAGCGAGGGAACGGCCTCGCCCAGATCCGAAGGCCCAGTCGACGCAAGCCCAGAACTCGGACTCGGTCACGCGATGGTCGCCAGCTCGGCCTCGAAGGCCCCGTCGGACATCTCGGAGACACGGACAGTGCCGATCCGCGAGGACGGCATTCGCCCTTCGGCAAGATCCATCCTGTCCGCGACAACCCGCAGCACGTGGCTCAGCGGGACATTGAGAGCCTGGCAAATCGAGGCAAGAAGCTCCGAGGAGGCTTCCTTCTGGCCACGCTCGACCTCGGAAAGGTATCCGAGGGAGACAGCCGCGTCGGAGGACACCTCGCGGAGGGTGCGCCCCTGGCGGTTGCGGTATTCTCGAAGCACTTCTCCAAGCTCGCGGCGAAGAAGGACCTCGCTTGGCGCAGCGGAGGGGGCCGGCGCCAATGCCATCTCGTTCTTCCGGATCATGCCGGTACGCAGCTTCATGTTCATCACTCCCAACAACGCGAACCGGGAAATCCGTATTCCCGCTCGCAGCGTGACCTTGGCATCTTGAGTCGCCTCGGCTCAACTTCGGCCACGGCTACCATTGTTGCGCGGATGCCTGAAAAAATCCTGAGATTCGCCCAACCTGAAAAAACGCGGGGATTCCTCCCCTCTCCGGCAATGCGCCTAGACGCCATCATCGCGCATGTCACGGACCTGCACGACATAGCCGTATGCGGAGGTCACGGAAAAGTAGAGCGCCACGGCCAGGCAGGCGTAGCCAAGCCACATGAAAACCTCCGAATGCCACCCCTCAAGCCAGGAACGCCACGGAAGGAGAAGAATCCCCGTTCCGACCGACTGGAGGAACATCTTGATCTTTCCGCCCCGCGCGGCCGAAATGACCTTCGACCGCACCATCGTCATTTTGAGAACCGAGATGAGAACCTCGCGTCCGAGCATGACGACGGTCACCCACCACCACAGATGCCCATGCCATGAAAGCATGATCATCGCAGCGGCAATCAGGGCCTTGTCGGCGATGGTATCGGCCATCGTCCCGAACTTCGTGACGAGATTCCGCGAACGCGCAAGGTAGCCGTCCGCCTTGTCCGTCAGCGCGGCGAGGGCAAAGACCGCGAAGGCGACAGCCGCACGCCCCGGGGCGTCGCTCCAGTAGGCCCAGACGAACACGGGAACGAGCACCAGCCGCACCACGGTGAGAACGTTGGCGATATTGAGCAGAGGCGGCCCCCCGGCCGAGCCGTGCGAAGAAGTCATGCCACCACCCTAACGGTCATTGCCGCCGAAGGCATCTTCGGCACGCGCCCGCGCGTTCAGAAGTCGTCGCGCCGCCCCGTCAGCTGCCAGGCGTCCTCGTCGGCTTCTTCGCCCGGGATCGCCTCGAACCAGGCATCCGCATCCGACTTCGGATCCTTGAGAGGGTCGCGCGCGTAGCGGTCAAGGAACGCGCGGGGCATTTCCGGTGCGAATCCCCGACTGTCGCTTTCCGATGCGCCCGGATGGCGTGCAGAATCGGGTTCCGCCCCGCCCTCGTCTGCGCGAACCTTCGGGAAGGAGACGGCAAGGGGCCGGGTCTGCTGCGGTTCCGCCGGAAGGAAACCGACCGGGCCGGTGCCCGAGGGCGTCTGGCCGCCGGTCCCGAAAACCCCGTCGGCCTTCGGCGCGGACTCCCTTTCGTCGGCCTCGACCAGCTCCTGCCTGCCGAAATCGGAATCCCGGGAATCGGCGTCGGCGCGAACGCCATCCGCGCCGACGCCGGAACCGAGACTGTCTGCCGCTTCCTCGCCAGCCCCGGCTGCGGCAATCTCCGCATCGCCGTCGCCGGTCTCGGCCGGGGACACGTCTTCGCCGCGCAGCATCGCCAGCGCGGCATCGAGGCCTTCAGGAGGCACGAGGACGTCACGGGCCTTCGACCCCTGCGAGGGGCCGACCACCTCGTACTGTTCGAGGAGATCCATCATGCGGCCGGCCTTTGCGAAGCCGATCCGGAGCTTTCGCTGAAGCATCGACGTCGAGCCGAGCTGGGTCGTCACGACGATTTCCGCCGCCTGAAGAAGAATCTCCAGGTCCTCGCCGATGTTCTCGCGCTGCTTCTTCGCCTTCTGGATATCCTCGAAGTCCTCGCGGTAGACCGGCTGGAGCTGCCTCTTGCAGGAGGCGACGACGGCTTCGATCTCCTCCTCGTCGACCCAGGCTCCCTGCAAGCGAATCGGCTTCGCGCCGGCGGGAGAGAACAGGGCATCGCCCTGGCCGATGAGCTTCTCGGCGCCGCCCATGTCGAGAATCGTCTTTGAATCGACAAACGAGGACGTCATGAAGGCCAGACGCGACGGAATGTTCGACTTGACGAGGCCCGTCACGACATCGACCGAAGGCCGCTGGGTGGCGAGCACCAGGTGGATTCCCGCGGCGCGCGCAAGCTGGGTGATGCGCTGGATGGAGGCCTCGACGTCCTTCGGAGCGACCATCATCATGTCGGCAAGCTCGTCGACGACGACGAGAAGGTACGGATAGGGCTGGAGCGTGCGGTTTTCGTCGTGCGCCGTGACCTTGCCCGAGCGCACGGCGGCGTTGAAGTCGTCGATGTTCTTGAAATGGTAGGCGGCCATGTCGTCGTAGCGCGCATCCATCTCCTTGACGACCCACTCAAGGGCTTCGGCGGCCTTCTTCGGGTTCGTGATGATCGGGGTGATCAGGTGCGGAATGCCCGCGTAGATCGTGAGCTCCACGCGCTTGGGATCGACGAGGATCATGCGGACCTCGTCGGGCGTCGCGCGCATCATGACCGACGTGATCATCGAGTTGATGAACGAGGACTTTCCGGCGCCCGTGGCCCCCGCGACGAGCAGATGCGGCATCTTCGCGAGGTTCGCGACGACGAATTTGCCTTCGACGTTCTTGCCGACGCCGATCGTCAACGGATGCGTTGCCTTCGTCGCGACGTCGGAACGCAGGACATCGCCGAGAAGCACGGTTTCGCGATCGGAATTGGGGATCTCGATGCCGATTGCGCTCTTTCCGGGAATCGGCGAGATGATGCGGACATCTGCGGAGGCTACGGCATAGGCGATGTTCTTCGACAGGTTGGAGATCTTGTCGACCTTGACGCCGGGGCCGAGCTCGACCTCGTACTGGGTGACGGTGGGGCCGCGGGAGAAGCCGACCACCTGGGCGTTGATGCTGAAATCGGAGAATACCTGCTGAAGCTGGCCGACAACGCGATCGTTCGCTGCGGTACGCGCGGCATGGGCCGCGCCGGTCTTGAGGTTGGCCGGCGACGGAAGCTCGTAGGCGATGTTCGGGTCGAGCACGAGCTGCTGCGCGGCGGCAGGCGCAGCCGGCCCGCTGCCTGCCTGCGCGGCAGGTTCGGGGGTCCGCGCGGAGGGCACCGCCGTGTCGGGAACGGCTTCGGTCTCCTTGTCCGCGCCGTTCTTCCGGGCAAACCGAGACGGCTTGCGTCCCAGGCGCTTGTGGTCCTCGAGTGCCGCACGGGCGTAATCGTCGCCTTCCGCAGGCTCGATCTCGCTCCCGGAAGACGGAAGAATCTGCGTTGCTTCCCGATCCGCGTCCACCGCGCGCCAGCGGCTGATCCTCTTGCGGGTTCCCTTCGGATCCTCGTCGTATCCGCGGTCCGTGTCGTAGGGGACGGAGGCGGAGGCTCCCCGGTTCGCGACAGGCTCGTCATGGCCGTCGTCATAGGGGTCGCGTTCCAGGGCGGCGCGAATCCTTTCGTAGATCGCATGGACGGGAGTGTCGGTCGCGTACAGCAGCGACCAGACGACGACGAGGACGAGAACGGGAATCGCGCCCCACTGCGAAACGAGTTCCATCAGGGAGCCTCCGGCGGCCCAGCCGACCAGGCCGCCCGCACCCTCGACCCCGGCAATGTTCTCGACCGGGGAAACCGGCTTGATGACGACATGAAGGATGCCCGCCACCGCGGCGACGATGAGCACGATGGCAACCACGACGCGGCGGCTTGTTTCCGCCGCCCCTTTGGCCCGGAAGAACGTGAAGGCCACCAGGGCGAAAACGACGGGAACGAACAGCGACAGCCAGCCCACAAGCCCTGCGGTGGCATGGTGGATGACTCCTCCGAGGATTCCCGAGAGCCCGGCCCATTCGCGCAGCGCGACGATGATCGCGAGGGCGATGAAGGCAAGTGCGATTCCGTCGCGGCGCACCGTTGCCTGAGCCGGAGGCGGTGCCTGCCTGCCTCTGGCCCTGCCGGCTCCGCGGTTCCCCGAACGGCCCGGCTTCCTCTCGGATGCCACTTTTTTCCTCCCGGACACAGACGTACTCACAGTACACAACGGTATCGGGAAGGCGTCATGTTCCTTGCGGAGACGCGCCGCGGCCAGGTTCCGTGTGGGGTTTCTCCTGCCGATCTCCGGCGCCGCGGCCAGCCCCGGCGATCCCTCCCGTTTGGGGCCCGTCCCCAAACGGGAGGGAGCGTCCAGCGCGAAGGTCAGATCTCCACAACGGTCGGGATGATCATCGGGCCGCGCCGCAGGCTCCGCGACGCCCAGCGGCCGATGACCCTTCGCATCGCCTGCTGCATGCCGTAGCAATCCTGGCCTTCGTCGAGGGCGGCCTGGAGCGCCTGGGCGACATCGGGAAGAATCGCGTCGAAAACGGTGTCGTCCTCGGCCATGGCGCGAGCCTGGATGTGCGGGCCGGCGACGATCGCGCGCGCCTTGGAATCGACGACGGCGAAGATCGCGACAAAGCCTTCGGAGGACAGCGTGCGGCGGTCCTTGAGGTCGTCCTCGACGAGGTCGCCCACGGACGATCCGTCGACGTAGATGTTGTGGAAGGAAATCCGGCCGACAATCCGCGCCTGGCCGTCGTGCATGTCGACGACCGAGCCGTTTTCGGCAAGGATGACGTTTTCCGGCTCCACGCCCGTCTTGACCGCGATCGCGCCGTTGGCCACCTGGTGGCGAACCTCCCCGTGAATCGGGAAGGCGTAGGCCGGCTGGAGAATGTTGTAGGCGTAGAGCAGTTCGCCTTCGGCCGCATGTCCGGACACGTGCACGGAGGCGTTGCCCTGATGGACCACCTTCGCTCCGAGCTTCATAAGGCCGTTGATGACGCGGTAGACGGAATTCTCGTTGCCGGGAATCAGGGAGGAAGCGAAGATGACCGTATCGCCGGGGCCGACGGAAATCTGCTTGTGGGAGGTGCGGGCAATGCGAGAAAGCACGGCCATCGGCTCGCCCTGGCTTCCGGTGGACATGTAGACGCGCTCGTTGGCAGGCAGTTGCTTCATCTCGCCGAGTTCGACCACGGTTCCGTCGGGAATGCCAAGGTAGCCAAGCCTCTCGGCAATCGCCATGTTTCTCACCATCGAACGCCCGACGAAGGCGACCTTGCGGCCGTTCTTCGCGGCGGCGTCGAGCACCTGCTGCACGCGATGGACATGGGAAGCGAAGGAGGCGACGACGACCTGCCCCGTCGCCCGCGCGATCACGTCGTCGATGACGGGGCCGATCTCGGTTTCGGGCCGGATGAAGCCCGGATGCTCGGCGTTCGTCGAGTCGCACATGAAGACGTCCACGCCTTCCTCGCCGACGCGGGCGAAAGCGCGCAGGTCGGTGAGGCGGTCGTCGACGGGAAGCTGGTCGATCTTGAAGTCGCCGGTGACGAAGATGTTGCCTTCCTCGGTGCGCACGAAGACGGCGAGGGCGTCGGGCACCGAGTGGTTGACGGCGATGAACTCCATCTCGAAGGGGCCGACGTTCTCGACGTCGCCCTCGTGGACAACGAGGCAACGAGGGGCGATCTTGTGTTCGGCGAGCTTGGCCTCGACGAAGGCGACGGTCAGCGGCGAGCCGACGATCGGAATGTCGGGCCTGTGGCGCAGGAGGTAGGGCACGGCACCGATGTGGTCCTCGTGGCCGTGGGTGAGCACGATGGCTTCGACGCGGGAGATGTTCTCGACCAGGTAGTCGAGGTCGGGAAGGACAAGGTCGACGCCGGGCTGGTGGTCCTCGGGGAAAAGCACGCCGCAGTCGATGACGACGATGCGCCCTCGATGCTCGAAGATGTTGCAGTTGCGCCCCACTTCTCCAAGCCCGCCAAGGGGAATGATGCGGACGACGTCGTCCGCGGCGGGTGCGAGTTCGGGCGTCTGTGTCTGTGTGTCGTTCTGCTTGTCGGTCACGGGTGCCATTCTTCCATGCTTTCGGGCAAAGCGGGACGCGCCCGCGATTCGGGCGCGTCGGCGTGCATGTCCGGGCGGTCTCGGTTTTCGTCCCCGCAGGCGAAGCGACGGCTTCCGGCGACGCCTGCGAAGCGCCCGACGATACGGGAAAGACCCGGCGCAGGCTACATGAGGCCTTCCGAACGCAGGGTGTCCGCGAGCGCGGCCAGTTCGGAGCGCGAGGCTCCGACGAGCGGCAGACGGAGGGTGGCCGAAGGCAACGCGCCGACGAGCTTGAGGGCTTCCTTCGCCATGACTGCCCCCTGGCCTCCGCCCATGATCGCCTGGATGACGGGCATCTGCGCGAGCTGTTCGGCGCGGGCGGCGTCGAGGTCGCCCGCGTCGACTTCCTGGACGAGGCGGCGAAGGCCTGCGGCAATGACGTGTCCGGCGACGGAGACGACGCCGGAAGCGCCGTGGGCGAGCCAGGCGAAGTTGAGGGCGTCGTCGCCCGAGTAGTATTCGAGGCCGGTTTCCTGCATCTTGCGGAATCCGGCGGCGACGTCGCCGGTGGCGTCCTTGACGGCGACGATGCGCTCGTGTTCGGCCAGTCGCTTGAGGGTGTCAAGCTCGATCCTGACGCCGGTTCGGCCGGGGATGTCGTAGACCATGACGGGAAGCTCGGCGGCTTCGGTGACGGCGATGACGTGCTGGTAGACGCCCTCCTGGGAAGGACGGTTGTAGTAGGGGGCGACGACGAGCAGCCCGTCGGCGCCGCAGCGCTCGGCTCCTTCGGCGATGCGCACCGCGTGGGCGGTATCGTTCGAGCCCGCGCCGGCGAAGACCATTGCGCGGTCTCCGACAGCCTTGACGACCTCGGCGGTGAGTTCGTCCTTCTCCGGCTGGTGGGTGGTGGGCGACTCGCCGGTCGTGCCCGACAGGAGGACGGCGTCGCAGCCGTCGTCGACCAGCTTGTTCGCGAGGCAGACGGCGGCGTCGATGTCGAGCGAGCCGTCCTCGTGGAAGGGAGTGACCATCGCGACGGCGACGGATCCGAAAGCGCGTGCGGGAACTGTGTTGCTCATGCGGCCACCCTAGCGCGCCTCGTCCCCGCTTCGCGCACGGTTCCGTACCGTGGGCGCCGCGCCCCTGTCCGACGCGGGCGTCCGCGAGCCAGGCGCAAACGGAAAGCACCGGGACACCGCAAACGCCTCGCCCGAACGGGCTAAGATGAGGCAGGCGGCGCTCCGCGGACACGGAAGACACCGCCCGAACTCCCACGGTAAGGAGGCTCACATGGCCCGTTCCTCTCTTGTCTACGCCGCACGCCTGGCCGGAACCCCCGTCTTCGACCCCATCGGCGACCGCGTGGGTTCCGTGCACGACGTCGTCGTCCTTTTCCGCCTCAAGGGCGAACCGCTCGCCGTCGGCCTCGTCGTCGAAGTCGCCGGACGCAGGCGCGTCTTCCTTCCCCTTACGCGCGTCACCTCCATCGAAGGGGGGCAGGTCATCACGACCGGCCTCGTCAACTTCCGCCGCTTCGCCCAGCGCCCGGGCGAAACCCTCGTCCTCTCCCAGCTTCTCGAACGCACGGTCCTTCTGCGTCCTTCCCAGGAAAGCGCGATTGTCGTCGACGCCGCAATCGAACGGGGACGCGGGCGCGAATGGAAGCTCACGACCCTCTACGTGCGCACCGACAAGCATGCCAGCGGCGGGCAACGCTCCCTCACCGTCAAGGTCGCCGAAACCTCCGGCCTTCAGGACACCCTCTACAATCAGGGCGCCGACACGCTTCTCGCCCAGCTGCGCGAGATGAAGCCCGCCGACGTCGCCGACGTCTTCCAGGACCTGCCCGCGGACCGCCAGCGGGCCGTCGCCATCGCCATGACCGACGAAATGCTCGCCGACGTCCTCGAAGAACTCAACGAAGACGACCAGGTGCAGGTCCTGTCCTACCTCTCCCCCGAACGCGCCGCCGGCGTTCTCGACGTCATGAGCCCCGACGACGCCGCCGATCTCGTGGCCGAGCTTCCCACGCAGCAGGCCGCCGAACTGCTCGACATGATGGAGCCCGACGAGGCCGAGGACATCCGCCGCCTCCTCGAATACGACGAACGTGCCGCCGGCGGCCTCATGACGACCGAACCGATCATCCTCGCCCCCGACCACACGGTCGCCGAAGCGCTCGCCGCGGCCCGCCGTGCCGACATTCCGCCCGCGCTGGCCGCCATCATGTTCGTCTGCCGGCCTCCCCTCGAAAGCCCCACCGGCCGCTTCCTCGGCGTCGCCCATATCCAAAGGCTCCTGCGCGAGCCTCCCTCGACGATGATCGGCTCGATTCTCGACACGGACGTCGAACACGTCAAGCCCGACGACGGCATCGGGACCGTCACCCGCCTGCTCGCCACCTACGACCTGACCGCGATCGCCGTCGTCGACAAGGACGGGGCCCTGCTCGGCGCCGTCTCCGTCGACGACGTGCTCGACCACCTCCTTCCCGAGGACTGGCGCGACGCCGACGACGAAGTGACCGACGAGATCGTGGAGGCCCAGCATGTCTAGCTTCGACCAGCCGCTCGAGCGTACCGGGCCCGGACGCATCCGCCACCGCAGGCGCAAGGACAGCGACTCCTTCGGACGGTTCGCCGAGGCGACCGCACGGTTCATGGGTTCGCCCAGGTTCCTTCTCTACATGACGATTTTCGTCATCGCATGGATTGCGGCCAATCTCGCGCTCGCGGCCGCCTCGAAGAAATACGCATGGGATCCCTACCCGTTCATTCTTCTCAACCTCGCCTTCTCGACGCAGGCCTCCTATTCCGCGCCCCTGATTCTTCTCGCCCAGAACCGGCAGGACGACCGGGACCGCGTGCTCGCCGAACAGGACCGGCGCCGCGCCGAACGCAACCTCGCCGATACCGAATACCTCACGCGCGAAATCGCGAGCCTGCGCATGCTTCTCGGCGAAGTCGCGACCCGGGACTTCGTGCGTTCGGAGCTGCGCAGCGTGCTCGAGGAATTCGACCGGGACCGCGAGGAGCGGCTTGCCGAGCGCGACGAGAGGATTGCCGAGCTGACCGCGGAGCTCGAACGCCTCCAGGTCCAGCGCGAGGAAGGCGCGGAGCCTTCGGAACCGTGAGGGGAACGGCCCCGGACGCCCCGGCCTGGCTCCGTTACGCCATTGGCCTAGCGTTTTCCTCTCGCCCGCGTCCGATAGGGGCGGTAGCATGGCATGCATGATTACACCCGAGCAAGTTCGCGAAGCCCTCGCGGCCGTCATCGATCCCGAAATCAAGCGCCCCATCACCGACCTCGACATGGTCGACGAAGTGACGGTCGACAACGAGGGCAACGTATTCGCCAGGATTCTCCTGACCATCGCCGGATGCCCTCTTGCGCATTCCATCGAAGGCGACGTGAGGAACACGCTGTCGGCCCTCGAAGGCGTCGGCAAGGTCGACGTCGAGATGGGATCGATGGACGACGGGCAGCGCGCCGCGCTCAAGGCGAAGCTCCGCGGCGGCGAACTCCCCCGCGCCATCCCCTTCGCCCAGGAAGGCAGCCTCACCCGCGTCTACGCCATCGCCTCCGGCAAGGGCGGCGTCGGCAAGTCCTCGATGACCGCGAACCTCGCCGTGGCGATGGCTGGCGAAGGCCTCAAGGTGGGCATTGTCGACGCCGACATCTACGGCTTCTCCATTCCCCGGATGCTTGGCGTCGAACAGCCGGCGACCCAGCGGGAGAACATGATCATTGCCCCCGTCGCCCACGGCGTGAAGGTCATCTCCATCGGAATGTTCGTTCCCGACAATACCCCGGTGGTCTGGCGCGGCCCGATGCTGCACCGCGCCCTCGAGCAGTTCCTGTCCGACGTCTACTGGGGCGACCTTGACGTCCTCCTCCTCGACCTTCCCCCCGGCACCGGCGACGTCGCCATTTCCTGCGCCCAGCTCATTCCCGGCTCCGAGGTCGTCATCGTGACGACGCCGCAGGCCGCAGCCGCCGAGGTTGCCGAACGTTCCGGCCAGCTCGCCAAGCAGACGGGCCAGCGCGTCGTCGGCGTCATCGAAAACATGAGCTACCTCGCCATGCCCGACGGCTCGAAGAACCGCATCTTCGGCGAAGGCGGCGGCGGCCGCGTCGCCGCGCAGCTGTCCGCGGAACTCGGCTACAACGTTCCCGTGCTCGGCCAGATTCCCATCGAAGTCGAGATTCGCGAAGGCGCAGACGCCGGGACGCCGTGGGCCGGTGCCGAAGGCGATTCTCCCGCCCAGCTCGCCCTGCGCAACGTCGCCCGGCAGCTCTCCCACCGCGCCCGCGCAATCGCCGGCCGGTCGCTTGGCATCCAGCCGAACTAGACCGCGCCTGACACGGTTGCGGCAGGGGACCGTCCCGCACGGTGCGGCCATGCGCAAAGGCGGACCAGTCCCCTGCCGCGCATTGTCGCCATCCGCGCCCGAAGCAGGCAGGCCAAGCCAATGCTCTTGCCGATAGGATGAACGCAGATTCGCCACCAAAGGAGAACCAATGTCCCATCATCTCCAGGCATGGTCGTATACCGAAAACCTCGCAGTCGAAAGCGACCTTGCCATGCAGGCACGCCATATCGGCCGCGAACACGGAGTCCGTTCCCTTTCGGCCGCAACCTGCTCGCTGCTGACCTTTCTCGTTGCCTCGACCAGGGCACGCAACCTCGTCGAAATCGGCACGGGAGCCGGAGTTTCCGGCCTTGCCCTGCTCGCGGGGAACCCGTCGGCAACCCTGACGACGGTCGATCCGGAGGCCGAACTGCAATCCCACGCCAAGGCTTGCTTCGCGAAAGCCGGCTACCGCTCACGCCAGGCCCGGATCATCTGCGGCCGCTCCGTCGATGTCTTTCCCCGGCTCGCCGCCCGCTCCTACGACGTGGTTCTCGTCGACGGCGATCCGCTCGAAGCCCCGGGAGACGTGGAGGAGGCCCGCCGGGTGCTGCGCCCTGGCGGAACCCTTGTCGTGGCGCGCATCCTCCTTGGCGGACTGGTTGCCGACCCGGTACGCAGGGAAGAGGACGTCGTCGCCATGCGGACGATCCTGAAGGCCGTCGGCAAGGACACGGCCTTCACGATGGCGGTACTGCCCGTCGGAGACGGCGTCCTCGTCGCACGAATCGCAGCCTAAGGCACGCTTACGCACGGCCTCGTCGAGGCCGTGCCGGAACGCGCGGGCCGTGTCCAAAGACGCCCCGCCGCCAGTGTCGCGAAGAGGGCAGTGCCGCAAAAAGGACAGTCCCCTCTGCAACGCCCGACTCTCGCCCCAGCCGGATCCCAGCGCCTTTCCGGGAAAACCCTGCGGTTCCTTCCCTAGCGCTCGACCCCTTCCAAGGCCTCGCGAAGAGCGGAAATCTCCTCGTCGTTCATCTCAAGGACGAGGCGACCCCCGCCGTCTACGGGAATGCGCAGGACAATCGAACGCGCCTCGCGCTCGACTTCCAGAGGTCCGTCGCCAGTACGCGGCTTCATGGCTGCCATGTTCTGTTTCCTTCCTCCCGGCGGCATGCGCCGCGGGCCGCGTACCATTCTACTCGCCCTCGCGGGGTTTTCGAGCGCTCCCGGTGCAACTGCCGGCTCAGACCTCCGATTTCGTCACGGGCTTAAGCCCTTGACGGCCAGCGCGACACCGCCCGCCCGGCCATGCGGCCTGCCGCACCGGTCCGCCTCGCAGGCTGCGCAATCAGCCCCCGAGCCGTTCAAGTCCCGCAACCAGCGCATCGACGGTCTCGTCGACGCCATCGACAAGCACGAGAAGATCCTCGTCGCCCGGAGAAATCATCTTCTCGGCAACGAGACGGTCGCACACCCAGTCCTTGAGGCCGCCCCAGTATTCCGAATCGAAAAGCACAAGCGGGAACCTGACGACCTTGCCTGTCTGGGCCATGCACACCGCCTCGAAAAGCTCGTCGAGGGTCCCGAATCCTCCCGGCATCACGACAAAGCCCGTCGAGTACTTGAGGAACATGACCTTGCGGACGAAGAAATACCGGAAATACAAGGAGACGTCGATGTACGGATTCATCTGCTTCTCGAAGGGAAGCTCGATGCCGATTCCGACCGAGGTTCCGCCCGCCTCCTGGGCGCCGCGGTTGGCGGCCTCCATGATGCCCCCGCCTCCGCCGGTGATCACGGCGTATCCGCGTTCGGCAAGCCTGGAGCCGATCTGCCGCGCAGCCTCGTAATGCCGGTGCCCCTCGGGCGTGCGGGCGGAACCAAAGACCGTGATCGCGTCCTGCGACAGATGGGACAGGACGTCGAACCCGTCGACAAACTCCTTGTGAATGCGCCCCACCCTGCGCAGATCCTCCCTCAGGCGGTCGGCATCGGCGCTCGAATACAGCTGCTCGTCGGCGGAAGCTCCCTGAAGGGCGTCGGCACCCTGCCCGCCGGTACCTGTTGCGTCATGGTTCATGAATCCATTGTGCCAAAAGCATCACCCAAGACGCGAGAGCACACGTCCATGACCCGGCGCGGGGCCCGCAGGCCGATTCGGAGGCGCGTCGGGCAGCGCCAAGGCCTTGCCTGGCACCTCGCGCCGATGTAGCGTCGGCCTCATGGACGCAAACCCTTCGCCGACACAACTCGCAACCCAGGCCGCCGCCGCCCTCGCCGAACGGACCGGCATCGACCGCCACGACATCGCGCTGACCCTCGGATCGGGATGGGCCGGCGCCGTCGACCTCATCGGCGAGACGGTTGCCGAGATTCCGGCCTCCGAGATTCCCGGATTCTCCGCCTCCGGGGTGCATGGCCACACCGGGACGCTCAGATCCGTCCGCATGCCTTCGGGCCGCCATGCCCTCCTCATCGGCGCGCGCACCCACCTCTACGAGGGCCGGGGCGTGCGCGCCGTCGCCCACGGGGTGCGCACCGCCGCCGCCGCGGGCGTCCGCATTCTCATCCTCACGAACGGCGCGGGATCGGCGAAGTCCGAATGGCCTGCCGGCACCGTCGTGCTTGTCTGCGACCATCTGAACCTCACCGCGCGGTCCCCCCTCGAAGGCGCAGCCTTCGTCGACCTTGCCGATGCCTACAGTCCGCGCCTGCGCGCCCTTGCGCGCCAGGTCGATCCGTCCCTGCCCTCCGGCGTCTACGCCCAGCTTCCGGGCCCTCACTACGAGACTCCCGCGGAAATCCGCATGATTCGCGCGCTCGGCGGCGACCTTGTCGGAATGTCGACCGCGCTCGAGACGATCGCCGCACGCGAAGCCGGCCTCGAAGTCCTCGGCCTCTCGCTCGTGACGAACCCGGCCGCCGGCGTCGCCCAGGAGCGCATCGACCATCTCGCGCTCATGGCGGAAAGCCGCAACGCCGCGCCGCGAATCGCCCGCCTCCTTGCAGACATCGTCGCGAGAATCGACGGCGAGAACGACGAGTAGGCCTTCCTCCGGGCGCGGCCCGGCCTGCAACACGTCCCCGGCGTCACGTGATAGACCCGCGGAAAACGGGTAGCATCATAGCATGAATATTCCCGGTGCGGGTCCCGCCCGGCCCGCACATGGCACCGACGCCCTCCAACGCCGCGCGCACCCCTCGCGGACGTCACCGCACAAACGAAAAGGAGAAGGAATGACCGGCACCCCCGAAACGATCCGCGACTGGATGATGCACGATCCCGATCGCGAAACCCGGGCCGAACTCGCGGCGCTGCTCGAGGCCGCGCAGGCAGGCGACGCCGATGCGGCCGCCGAACTCGATTCGGCCTTTTCCGGCCCGCTTGCCTTCGGCACCGCCGGGCTTCGAGGAAAGATGGGGCCGGGCGAAACACGCATGAACCGCGCCGTCGTCCGCCGGGCCGCCGCCGGCCTCGTCGCATACCTGAAAGACAAGGCCGGAGACGACGCCCTGCTCGTCATCGGCTACGACGCCCGCCACCGCTCCAGGGATTTCGCCCACGACACCGCCGCCATTGCCGCGGCCGCGGGAATCCGCGCACGGATCATGCCGCGCGCCCTGCCCACTCCCCTGCTTGCCTACGCCGTCCGCAAGCTCGACGCCGACGCCGGCGTCATGGTCACGGCCTCGCACAATCCCGCCGCCGACAACGGCTACAAGGTCTACCTGGGCGGTCGCTGCGCGCAAGGCCCGGGCCGGGGCGTCCAGCTCGTCCCGCCGGCCGATGCCGATATCGCCGCCCTCATCGCCGCAGCCCCCGGCGCCGACGAGATTGCCCTGTCCGACCGCTACGAGACGCTCGGCGACGACATCGTCGACTCCTACGTCGAGGAAACCGCCGCCCTCGTTCCCGCCGGATTCCACTCCGACCTCAAGATCGTCTACACGGCCATGCATGGCGTCGGTGCCCGCATCATGCGCCGCCTGTTCGCCAAGGCCGGCTTCGCCAACGTCGTCGAGGTCGCCGAACAATGCGAGCCCGACCCCGACTTCCCCACCGTCCCCTTCCCCAACCCCGAGGAAGCCGGCGCGCTCGACATGGCCATCGACACGGCCCTCGCCGAACACGCGCACCTCGTCATCGCCTCCGACCCCGACGCCGACCGGTGCTCCGCCGCAATCCGCGACGGCAAGGGATGGCGCCAGCTCTCGGGCGACGAAATCGGCTCGATTCTCGGAGATTCGATCGCCGCGAAGGCCGCGCTCGTCTGCGAACCGGGAACCTTCGCCTCGTCCATCGTCTCCTCGCGGATGCTCGGGGAAATCGCCTCGTCCCACGGAATCGGCTACGAAGGCACCCTCACCGGCTTCAAGTGGATCGCCCGCACCGAAGGCCTCATCTTCGGCTACGAGGAAGCCATCGGCTTCTGCGTCAATCCCGATGCCGTACGCGACAAGGACGGCATGAGCGCCGCCCTCCTGCTTGCGCTCATTGCCGACGCCCAGCACAGGCGCGGCGAAACCCTCCAGGATTCCCTCGACCGGCTCTACCTCGCCCACGGCATCTACCTTTCGGCACCCGTGACGCTGCGCGTCGACGACCTCTCGATCATTCCCGAAACGATGAAGCGCGTGCGGGCAACCCCGCCCGCCGAACTCGCGCAGTCGGCAATCGCCGAAAGCCTCGACCTGTCCGAGGGCTCCGAGGAACTCGGCCTCCCTCCCGCCGACGTCGTCATGTGGTACACGGAGCAGAACGACCGGGTCGTCGTGCGCCCCTCCGGCACGGAACCGAAGGTCAAATGCTATCTCGAGGTCTATACGCCCGTCGAAAGCGCCGAGGAGCTGGCCGACGCGAAGCTCGTCGCCGCCCGCCGCATGGAACGCCTCAAGAAGGACGTCGCCGCGGCCCTCGGCATGTGACGCCAAGCTGACAGGCGGGGCCCGGTTCGACCGCGAATCGAACCGGGCCCCGCCTCGGGCTCCCGCACGCCTACGGCAGCGTGTCGAGCACTGCGCGGGTACCCGACAGGCCCAGGCGCGTTGCGCCGGCGTCGATAAGTTCCGCGGCGAACTTGCCGTCACGGATGCCGCCGGAAGCCTTGACGCCCAAGCGGCCGCCGACGGTCTTCGCCATGAGACCGATGGCGTGGACGGAGGCTCCGCCCGCCGGGTGGAAGCCGGTGGAGGTCTTGACGTAGTCCGCGCCCGCCGCCTCCGCCGCCTTGCAGATGGCGACGATCTGCCCGTCGCTCAACGCGGCAGCCTCGATGATGACCTTGAGAAGCCCGAACGGCATTGCTTCGCGCACGGCCCGGATATCGGCCTCGACGGCCGCGAACTCGCCCGCAACCGCAGCGCCGACGTCGATGACCATATCGACCTCGTCCGCTCCGCAGGCGACGGCGCGGCACGCCTCCGCCGCCTTGATCTCGCTCGCATGCTTGCCCGAAGGGAAACCGCAGACCACCGCGACATGGAGGGAACCAAGGTCGATGTCCTCGGGCAGGGGCAGCATCGACGGCGAGACGCACACGGAGAAGGCTCCAAGTTCCTTCGCCTCCTCGACGAGGGCGCGCACGTCCTCCATCGTCGCCTCCGGCCTGAGCAGGGTGTGGTCGACAATCCCCGCAACGTCCTCGCGTACAGCCATGTCACTTCTCCTTTGCGATTCGATCGATAACGACGCCGGAGCCTTGTGCCACCGGCGCTTCGCAGACGGCGAGCGTCCCCTCAAGAGATTCGAGCGCCCGCTCGAAACGTTCCGGCTCGTCGGTGTGCAGGCGCAGAATCGGCTGTCCCCTGTACACCGCCTCGCCCGGCTTGGCGAAGATCTCGATGCCCGCGCCCGCCTGGACCGGGTCGTCCTGCCGGGCGCGCCCGGCGCCCAGGCGCCACGAGGCGACGCCGACCTTGAGGGCATCCATGTCCTGAAGGATTCCGTCCGTCTCGGCACGGACGTCGTGGGTGTGGCGCGCGGCGGGCAGCCGCGCCTCGGGGTCGCCGCCCTGCTCGCGAATCATCCGCTTCCAGACATCCATTGCGCGGCCGTCGGCAAGGGCCGCCTCGACGTCGGCGTCGGCCACGCCGGCGGTGGCAAGCATTTCGCGGGCAAGAGTGCAGGTCAGCTCGACAACGTCGGCCGGGCCTCCGCCAGCGAGCACCTCGACGGACTCGCGCACTTCGAGGGCGTTGCCGACGGTCAGGCCGAGCGGCACCGACATGTCGGTCAGCAGGGCGACGGTGCGCACGCCGGCCGCCTCCCCGATGTCGACCATCGTCTCGGCGAGCTCGCGCGCCGTCGAAGGGTCCTTCATGAAGGCTCCGGAACCCACCTTGACGTCGAGCACGAGCCCGCCGGTCCCCTCCGCGATTTTCTTGCTCATGATCGACGAGGCGATCAGCGGGATGCAGTCGACGGTGGAAGTGACGTCGCGAAGCGCATACAGCTTCTTGTCCGCCGGGGCGAGGCCGGAGCCGGCTGCGCAGATGACCGCGCCGGAGCCTTCGCCGAGCTGGCGGCAAATCTCCTCGTTCGACAGGTCCGCCCGCCAGCCGGGTATCGACTCGAGCTTGTCAAGCGTGCCGCCGGTGTGGCCGAGGCCGCGGCCCGACAGCTGCGGGACGGCCACGCCGAAACATGCGACGAGCGGGGCCAGCGGAAGCGTGATCTTGTCGCCGACGCCGCCGGTCGAATGCTTGTCGGCCGTCGGGCGCGCCAGGCTGGCGAAGTCCATCCGCTCCCCGGAGTCGAGCATCGCGGCAGTCCACTGGCGAATCTCCTCGGGGGTCATGCCGTTGAGGAAGATCGCCATCGCCAGGGCGGCCATCTGTTCGTCGGTCAGCACGCCGCGCGTATAGGCGTCGATGGTCCAGTCGATCTCGGCCTTGCCGAGAACGCCCCGGTCGCGCTTGATTCGGATGATGTCTACCGCATCGAACGGTTCAGCCACGCTCGTGTCCTTCCTTGTCGCCATCCTTCCGTGCCCGCGCATCCGAGGCCGGCGCGGGCGTTTCGGTCGTCGCCCCCGCCGTATGGCCCTCCATCGCTTCGGGCCCGAAACTCTCGGGCAGCACCTCGTCCATCCTCATGATTCCCCGCGGCATCGCGAGCAGCATGCCGCGCCCGCCATGCTCGCGCAGAACCTGACGGCACCGCCCGCACGGCGCAATCGCGTCGCCCTCGCCGTTGACGCACACGAAAGCCAGCAGACGGCCCGCGTCGTTCCTCACCGCGGAGGAGACAAGCCCGCACTCGGCGCACAGCACGACGCCCAGGCTCGCGTTCTCCACGTTGCAGCCGGTGTATACGTGGCCGTCCTCGGCCAGGGCCGCAGCCCCGACGCGATATCCCGAATAGGGCGCGTAGGCATGCGTGACCGCTTCGAGCGCTTCTTCGCGCAGCCGCGCCCATGTCTCTTCGGCAATCTCCATGTCTGTCCTTTCTGCGGCGCGCCGCGTCCCGAATGCGGCTGGGGGCCGCCGCCGTGCCGAGCGTTGCGGCGCGGACGGACGCAGCCTGGCTTCGTGCGGTACCGCTATCCCTTCGTGTACGGCACGTTCTCCGATGCCGGCGGGCGGGAGACGCCCACGAAGCCGGCGACGGCGAGAATCGTGACGATGTAGGGAATCATGTTGATGATGTGCGACGGAGCGGTTGCGCTGAGCGACGGCACGAGAATGGCGACCGCCTTGGCGAAGCCGAACATCAGCGAAGCGCCGAGGGCGCCAAGCGGATGCCACTTGCCGAGAATCATGGCGGCCAGGGCGATGTAGCCGTTTCCGGCGGACATGTTCTCGTTGAAGGAGTGGCCGATCGAAGCGCCGATCGTGAAGTAGGCGCCGCCCAGCCCGGCGAGCGCGCCCGACAGGAGGACGTTGTGCCAGCGGGTCTTGCGCACGTCGATGCCGACGGTGTCCGCCGCATGCGGATGTTCGCCGCAGGCGCGCATGCGAAGGCCCCAGCGCGAACGGTACAGGTAGATCGTGAGCACCACGAGCACGACATACATGATGTAGGTCAGGGCCGTCTGGTTGAACAGCACCGGGCCGACGATCGGGATGTCGCCGAGAAGCGGAATCTTGATGTTCGACAGGTGGTAGCTCGAATCGTTGAACTCCGGGTGTTCGGTCATGGTCGACGAGAAGAAGAAGGTCGTCAGGCCGAGCGCGAACACGTTGAGCACGACGCCGACGATGATGTTGTCGACGTTGTAGTTGACGGCGAAGAGCGCAAGCAGCGCGCCGATGAGGGCGCCCGCGATCGGGGCGACGAGAAGGCCGGCCCACACGCTCTTGACGATCGAGGCGACGAGAACGCCGGCGAAGGCGCCGACAAGCAGCTGGCCCTCGATCGCGATATTGACGATTCCCACGTGTTCGCTGACAACGCCCGACAAGGACCCGAAGATGAGCGGCGTGGACAGCGCCAGCGCGGAAGCGAGAACCGCGGTCACCGTGACGGTTCCCTTCGAGCCTCCGCCGAACCATGCGAGAAGGGCGAAGATGGTGACGAGCGCGGCGACGACGGCCGGAACCGCTCCGACCGCCTTGCGCTGTAGCGCCCGCGCGACTGCCCACGCGCATACGGCAACGCAGGCCAGGAGGGCGACGACGGCCACCATGCGGGCCGAAAGTTCCACGGTGGGCAGCTGGATGCGGTCGCCCTTTCCACGGTTGAAGTTGAACTTTGCGGCTCCGGAGGCGGAAATGACGAAGTAGAGGTTGAGCAGGGCCGCCAGCGCGTAGGTGACGGGCATCTTCCACTTGACGGGAGCCAGGACCTCGGAATGGGCTTCGGCGGCGTTCCGGGCAGCGGTGTCGGTGCTCATCGGTTCTCCCCCTTTTCTTGCGACGGGTGGCCGGGTGCGGCGGAATCGGCTCCAGCGGAGGCGGATGCGTTGGCCGTGGCCTCCTTCGTGCCGGTCTTCTTCTCCGTCTCGGCGTCCATCGTGACGTACTTGCGTGCGTTGCCGTCCGGGCTGGGCAGGCGGAAGAGCCAGCGGACAAAGGGCGGAGCGGCGACAAGAAGCACGATGACGGACTGGAGGACGAGGACCATGTCCACCGGGACGTTGGCCTGGATCTGCATGACCGAGCCTCCGGCCTTGAAGGCTCCGAAGATGAGGCCGGCCAGAACCGTGCCGACGGGCTTGTTGCGGCCCAGCAGGGCCACCGTGATCGCGTCGATGCCGATGGTTCCCTGGACGCCGTCGACGAGGTATTTGAGCGAGGAGGTCATCTGGACGCCGCCGGCCAGGCCGCACATGGCGCCCGACACGGCCATCGTCATGGCGGTGATCGCGCCGATGCCCATGCCCGCCGTGCGCGCGGCGTCGGGGTTGGCACCGACGGCACGAAGCTGGAAGCCGAGCGTGGAACGGTCGAGGAACCACCACATGAAGACCGTCGCAACCAGGGCGACGAT
>CACYEE010000040.1 GCA_902773415.1 uncultured Actinomyces sp. | reverse complement strand
TGGAGGGTTGTCCGAGCGGTCGAAGGAGACGGTCTTGAAAACCGTTGTGCGGCAACGTACCAAGGGTTCGAATCCCTTACCCTCCGCGGTTGGGAAACGCCGGCGCACCGCAGGTTTTGTGTTGCGAGCGTTTTGGCGGTATTCTGGGCAGGTCCGGAGACATGGCAGAGTGGTCGAATGCGCTTCCCTGCTAAGGAAGTATAGGGGGTTGCCTCTATCGAGGGTTCAAATCCCTCTGTCTCCGCCGAAGCAGTCCCCGTACCGGAAGGTGCGGGGGCTTTTCGTTGCAATGGCACGGTTGCCGTGTTTTCTCGTCCGCAGTATGCAACCCGACCCTTGTCAAGGAACCTGCCGCATTGGGCTCCCGGATTTCAACGACACCGGCTTCCCATTGCCATGCCAACGGAAAGTCCAATCTTAAGCAATGCTTTTCGACGCTTGGCCCGTCTTCTTGCCATCCGTGCCGAGACGCCGATGCAGGTTGCGTTCCGTCACGTTCCAAGGGGCACTTTCGGGGTGCCGTTGCGGTGCATGGGCTGGCGATGCAACCGCACGCGCCGAAAGGCAGGCACGCCGGGCACTTCCGCTACAATGCCCGGCGCATTGCCCGCCCGTGCGGGCGTTTCCTCGACCACGGCAGGACCGCTGTCGCCTTCCGGCGTTTCTGCGTTTGCGACACGGGAGCCCGGCACGTATCGGGGCAACGGGGGGATTCAAAGAATCGAAAGCCTTGACGGCATTGACGGCGCCTATCGGGAGACAATCGAGGTGCGCGGAACCGAGGCCGCACGTGAACGCCAGCAGAGCATGTCCGCGAACCTTCCTGGCTGCGCTCAAGGCCCGGCGGCCCGCGATGCCGGAGGCGCGCCACGGCAGTGTCCGATCCCCTTTGGGCCCGTCCCGGAAGGATTCCCGAATCCGGTTGGGGCGGGAATCGGCGCGTTGTTCCGATTCCCGCCCCCAACCGCCCGCCTCCGCCGCCGCACCCGTCCGAGCCATGCCCGCCGTCGCCCCGGAAAACGCCGGCCCCGCAACGGCGGGCGGGCCGGCAACGTGCGCCTGGAGCGCGTCGACCTTGCAGCGCAGCCCCGCAAGTCCCTGACGAAGACCGTCAACGCGGCGGCGGGTATCGCGCCCTTCGTCGCGAACGCACCGGAGAAGATACGCGGCGGCGACTGCGGCCGCGCAAGTCAGAATCCCCGGAAAAGCCTGGCTTCCCATCACTGTTCCTTTGCTGTCGTGTTTGCTGTCGCATGGCGAGCGGCGTTCTCAAGGAAGGCGTCATGGATTTCCTCGTAGGAGAGGGACGAGGCGAGGCGGCGGCGGCCGGCTCGACGAGACGGTAGTGCCGGGACACGACGTTCCGTTCCGCCGAACACCACTCGTTGCTTTCGATGCGCGTCCACCAGCCTCCGCCGCGAGTGACGCGGCCGGTTCCTTCGCGCCCGTCGTGCATGAGGGCGCGCGCAAGCTCAAGAGGCTCGACGCCGGGAAGGGCGCGCGCAAGGCCGCGGCTTTCGGGAAAGAGGGCGACGAGGGCGAGCGCGCCCGACCAGCCAAGCGAACGACGCCCCTTTTCGATGTCGACGAGGGTCTTTTTCGAGATTCCGAGGGCGTGGGCCATCGTCTCCTGGCTGAAGGAGTATTCGTTGCGCACGTTGAGCAGACGGACGTCGCACAAGGCCACGAGACCCGCGCGCGGGGACGCCGGAAACCCGCATCGTTCTCGTTCATTCGCGCCTTTCGTCGACCTCTTTCGCGTGGCGAACCTCCCGGCCGCACCATATGCATTTTTACACGGTGCAATTTCACACCAGCCATGTCGACAAGCACAACCACGACAGAAACGTGAGCGCAAACACGCAGGTCATGTGAGCAGCGCCATCGGCCCCGGCTTTGCGCCGCCACTCCCGACGTTGTAAGGTTAATGCGTTCGCACAACAGAACACGCGCCCGTAGCTCAATGGATAGAGCATCTGACTACGGATCAGAAGGTTGGGGGTTCGAGTCCCTTCGGGCGCGCAAATGGCTAGGTGGCCGGGAAAACCCCGCCTAGCCACTTTTTTGTGTATCAAAGGGGTCAGACCCCTTTGATACACAACGGCGTTGCGGTCGCCGACGGGCAGATGCCGACACAGGCCTCCGGCTTGCTGGCCGCCGCGCCTGCCATTTCGGCAGCTTCGCCGGGGCAAGGAAAAAGGACAGACCGGGTGGGATTTGGGGACATTCCCCAAATCCCACCCGCACAAACAGCCGGGGCAGGAATCGCAACAACGCGCCCTTGCAAGGCAGCGCCCGGCTCATGGCCGAGCCTGAAATTCAGCGAACCGCGAGCACGAGGCGATGGGCCTCGCTCCCGGCACCGCAGGCAGCACCCTCGAAGTCGCCCTCAAGCGTGCTCGCATCAAAGTCGGCCACATCGACAAGCACCGTATCCCCGTCCTTCGCCTCGCCGGCAAGCAGGAGCCGAGCCAGCTGGTCGCCGATCTCCCGCTGGATCAGCCTGCGCAGGGGGCGCGCGCCATAGGCCGGATCGTAGCCCTCCATCGCCAGGCAGTCGCGGGCCGCGCCGGACACCTCAAGCGTGATGCGCCGCCCCTCAAGGCGGGCCGCAAGCTGCGACACCTGCAAGTTCACGATTTCCTCGATCTCCGCAAGCGACAGCGCCTCGAAGATGACAACGTCGTCCAGACGGTTCAGGAACTCGGGCTTGAAAGCCGCGCGTACCGCGCCCATGACCGCCTCGCGCCGCTCCGCTTCGCCCAGGCCCGGCTCGGTCAGCACCGCCGAACCAAGGTTCGAGGTCAGCACGAGAATCGTGTTCGTGAAGTCGACGGTGCGGCCCTGGCCGTCGGTCAGGCGACCGTCGTCGAGCACCTGGAGCAGAATGTCGAAAACGTCTGGATGGGCCTTCTCCACCTCGTCGAGCAGCACCACCGAGTACGGGCGGCGTCGCACGGCCTCGGTCAGCTGACCGCCCTCTTCGTATCCGACATACCCCGGAGGGGCACCGACAAGCCGCGACACCGTATGCTTTTCGGCATACTCGGACATGTCGATGCGCACCATCGCACGCTCGTCGTCGAAGAGGAAATCCGCGAGGGATTTCGCGAGCTCCGTCTTGCCGACGCCGGTGGGGCCGAGGAACATGAAGGAGCCGGTGGGCCGGTTCGGATCGGCAACCCCGGCACGCGAACGGCGCACGGCATCCGACACCGAGCGCACCGCGGCCTTCTGGCCGATGAGCCGCTCTCCGATCACGTCCTCCATTTTCAGCAGCTTTTCGGTTTCGCCGGCGAGCAGGCGTCCGACGGGCACGCCCGTCCAGGCGCTGACCACTTCGGCCACCTCGTCGGCGTCGACACGCTCGGCAATCATCGGCTCGGGCCTGCCTGCCCCGTCGCCTCCGAAACCCCCGGAGCCAGAGTCCGAAGCGCCGGCCTCGGCCGCCTCGGCCTGCGCAATCTCCGCCTCGACCGTCGGAATGTCGCCGTTCTGAAGCCGCCCGGCATCCTCGTAGCGGCCTTCGCGGATTGCCAGCTCCAGCTCCGTGCGCAGCTCGTCGAGGCGCACGCGCAGGTCGCCGACCTTGTTGCGCCCGGCCTTCTCGGCCTCCCAGCGCGCATTGAGCGCGGCAAGCTCCTCGGACTTGTCGGCCAGCTCGGCGCGCAGCTTCTCAAGCCTTTCGGCCGCGGCGGCGTCGCCGTCGCCGGTGTCCACAAGGTAGGCTTCTTCCATCTTGAGGCGGTCCACCTGGCGCTGGAGGGCGTCGATTTCCTCGGGCGAGGAGTCGAGCTCCATGCGCAGGCGCGAGGCGGCTTCGTCGATGAGGTCGATGGCCTTGTCGGGCAGCTGCCGTCCGGTGATGTAGCGGTCGGAGAGCTGTGCGGCGGCCACGAGCGCGCCGTCGGAGATCGTGACCTTGTGGTGGGCTTCGTATTTCGGCGCGATGCCGCGCAGGATCGCGACGGTGTCCTCCACGGACGGCTCGCCCACGTATACCTGTTGGAAGCGGCGCTCAAGGGCCGGATCCTTCTCGATGTTCTCGCGGTATTCGTCGAGCGTGGTGGCACCGATCATGCGCAGCTCGCCGCGCGCAAGCATCGGCTTGAGCATGTTGCCCGCATCCATCGCGCCTTCGGAGCCGCCGCCGGCACCGACAATCGTGTGCAGCTCGTCGATGAAGGTCACGACCTCGCCGGCGCTGTCTTTGATTTCATGCAATGCGGCCTTCAGGCGCTCTTCAAATTCGCCGCGGTATTTCGCTCCGGCGAGCATGGCGGCGATGTCGAGCTGGATGAGCCGCTTGCCGCGCAGGGATTCGGGCACGTCTCCGTCGACGATGCGCTGGGCGAGGCCTTCGACGACGGCGGTCTTGCCGACGCCGGGTTCGCCGATGAGCACCGGGTTGTTCTTCGTGCGCCGCGAGAGGACCTGGACGAGGCGGCGGATTTCGGCGTCGCGGCCGATGACGGGGTCCATCTTGCCTTCGCGGGCGAGGGCCGTCATGTCCGTGCCGTACTTGTCGAGGGCCTGGAAGGTTCCTTCCGGGTCGGGGCCCGTGACCTTCGCCGAGCCGCGCACCTTCGGCAGCGTCGCGGCGAGGGCTTCGCGGGTTGCGCCGGCAGCGCGCAGGATGTCGCCTGCGCTCGACTGCGAATCGGCGAGGGCGAGCAGAAGGTGCTCGGTGGAGATGTAGGCGTCGCCAAGGGCGGTCGCTTCCTTGCCCGCGGAGTTGAGGACAAGGGAGAAGGGGCGCGACGCGGAGGGCTGGGCGACGGAGGCGCCGTTTGCTCCGGGGAGCGCGGCGAGGGCCGCTTCGGTGCGCGAGAGAATTTCGGCGCGCGGGGCGCCGAGGGCGTCGAGCAGGGCCGACGCGATTCCTGCGGCGTCGGAGAGCAGGGCCGCGAGCAGATGGACGGGTTCAAGCTGCGGGTTGCCCGCCTCGACGGCGCGGCTCATGGCGTTGGAGATGGCCTCCTGCGACTTCGTGGTCAGCTTGTCCATTGATACCTCCTGGGTTGGGGTCGACTTCATGCCCGGTTGGGCGTTCCATGTGGTCTAACGCCAAACAAGTTGAGCGTATTCCGCTCAAGTTTTCTTGATGCGTCCATATCCGTATCACAGGTGTCTGACACCTTTGATACGCTCCGGTTGGCTCAGCGCGAACAGCGCTTACGAAGCCGACTGTCCTCAAGTTAGATTTGGCGGGAACCGGTGCCTGGCCAACAGACACAATCGCCACGCCACAACAGCGACCCACGGGCCGGGTCGACGCGGCCCGGCAAAGGAGGAACATGAAAGCCCTGCTCATCAACACGCATCTGCCCTACCCGAACTGGTCGGAAGGCACGCTGAACGCCTCCGCGCAGGCCGTGGCCCGCGACTTCTTCACCTCGCGCGGCGACGAGGTGGTCGAGACCGTCGTCGCCGAAGGATACGACGCGGCCGAAGAGGAGCAGAAGTTCCTCGCCGCCGACGTCGTGATCGTCCAGGCCCCGATCAACTGGTTCTCGGCACCGTGGATCTGGAAGAAGTACGTGGACGAGGTGTTCAACGCCGGCCTGCACAGCGCCTCCTTCCTGACCGGCGACGGCCGCACGCGCAAGGACCCGTCGATCCCCTACGGCTCCGGCGGCCTCATGGGTCCGCGCAAGGTCATGGTGACGACGACGTGGAACGCGCCGCGCGAGGCTTTCGACGAGCCGACGAACCCGGTGTTCCTCGGCCGTTCGCTAGCCGACGCCCTGTCCGACATCACGGCGGCCTTCCGCTTCTGCGGCTTCGAGGTCCTGCCCGAGTTCGCCTTCTTCGACATCTTCAAGAACCCGGATATCGAGGCCGACCTCGCCGCCTACAAGGCGCACCTGGCCGCGAACCTCTAAGCGCCCGTATGGGTTCCGCTTGGTTGCGAAAAACAGGGCAGATTCCGCCTCTTCCGGTCGAATCTGCCCTGTTTTTCGCGAGCAGACTCGAAATCGCACCGGTCCAGGGCGTCGGCTCGACGACATAGATGAAGGCGTCGCTCGGTTCGCCGCTCGCGCCCCGCTCCGTATCACAGGTGTCTGACACCTTTGATACGGGCCTCGCCCACGTACACGAACTGTCCGTACCTCTCGTCGTCACCCCCATGTCCGGGGCCGAAGCGTTCGGCAACTCTCTCAAAGCCTTTCGCCTCGTAGATCTGCCAATCGCAAGCGCTGTCGGTATACAAGTAATAGCTCGCCACGCCTTGAGCCGCGAAATGCGTGGTTGCTTCCTGCCACAGCCGCGCTCCAATGCCGCACCCTTGCATTGAAGGGGCGACGAGGAAGTGTTGAAACTCGGCATCGCACTGCGCTGCGGCTTCACGCGTCAGCTCGTGTTTGGCCTCAAGGTAGTCCGAGTATTCCCCGAGAAAACGTTGGCCATCAGGCAACGCAGCCACCGCTTCTTTCGCCTCGGCCGCCGCCTGCGCACCCTGAGGAAAGAGCAGAGGCTGGCCGTGAACGCTCGCAATCACAACGCCGATGATTTCTTCTGCAAGCCCAGCGCCCCGTACGGCAACGCGCCCCCACGTCGCCCGTGCAAAGTGTTCCAGCACGAAACGCGAGGTGACGGCATGCTGAGCCCGAGCATCGTCCTTGAAATACTCGCGCGTAAACCAGATGTCTTCGTCGAGGCGCACCACGCCCGGAAGGTCATTGAAGGCGAGGAGACGAGTTTCAACGGCGTCCATCCGCTGTTCCTTTCAGTTCGCCGACGTAAATGAACTTGTCGGCCACAGTGCCGTCGATGCTCTCCTGGCCGCGCCTCTCGGCCGCTCGAACCATGCCGTGATTGGCATAAATCTGCCACGGACAGGTGGAATCGGTGTACAGGTAGTAGCGCCGCACTCCCCCGCCACGCAGGTATGCGCGCACGCGCCGCCACAGCTCGCGGCCCACTCCACGCCCGCGCACCGCCTTCGACACGAGGAAGAGCTGCCATTCGCCCTGGCATTCGCCACGCACGTCCGCCGCCATCTGCGCGCCGCAGGCGTGATAGTCGGCAAGCTCGTCGGCCATCGCACGCCCCCGCTCGCTTGCCCGCAGCGCCGCGTCGGCCTCGTCCCTGAGCGCACCGCAACCCTCGATCGCCGGCGGCTCGCCCCACAGGTCGGCAAGGACGACGCCGACGATCTCGCCGCCGCATTCGGCCACATGCGCAAAGGTCGTGGTGCGCAGGAAGGCGAGAACGTCGAGGCGGGCAGCCATGCGGCCGAGCTGCTCGAACCCGTCGTCGGAACGGAACCATTCGGCCCAGTCGAGCTCGACGACGGCGTCGAGATCGGCCAGCGCCATCGGACGGTAGCAGACCTCCTGCGCAACGCGGGACGCGCCTTCTCCGTCGGCCTCGACGATACCGGCTCGCGCCCCGTCGGCCTCAAGGCCGGAGGCGAGCGCCCCGCCGCGGTCCGCACCCACGTCCTTGCGCAGGATCAGCCGGTCCAGGCCGCCGTACTTGAGCTTGCGCATCACGACGCGGAAGCCCGCCGATTCGACGGTCTTCAGGCTCGGGGCGTTCGTGGGCGCGACGGTGGCGAGCAGGCAGGAATGGACGCTTGGGTCGATGAGGCTCTCGGCGTGGGCAAGCATGCGTCCTTGCAGGCGATGGCCCCGAGCCGAAGGATGGACGACGGCGGTTTCCATGTGGGCGACGCCGGGCAGCGCCTCCTCGGCCAGGCCGATGTCCCGCCCGAGATTGCCCTCGGACATGCCCGGGTAGGAGACGATGAAGATTCCGACGATTGCGCCCTCCCGATCGACGGCGACGACGCCGAAGCCCGCGGCGGGGTTGGCCAGATGCTCGCGCACGGAGGCGAGATCGTCGCAGAAGAAGGCCGACGGGTCCTCCATGCCGGCGGCGACTTCGACCATGAGGGCGTGGACGGCCCCGGCCTCGTCGGCCCTGGCAAGCCTGATGCGGAATCCGTCTGCGGTTTCGCGTGTACGCATGGGGCCATCATAGTCGGCGCATCCGGCTC
>CACYEE010000039.1 GCA_902773415.1 uncultured Actinomyces sp. | reverse complement strand
GCGGCGGCCCCGATTGGGGCGCGCTTGGCGCGAATATCGGTGTCATCTGCCTGTTCGCAGCCGCCATTCTCGCCGTCGGCCTGGCCGCCGCGCGCACGGGGATGCCCGGCGTGCCGCGCTCCCGTTCCGCTGCTGCCAACGCCGTTGCCGACACGGGTTCCGGTGCCGTTTCCCGTGCGGGTCCCGCCGGGCATTCCGCGACGCATTCGCGCACGGTTTCCGAAGCGACGCGAACCGGTGCCGCATGCTGACCTGCGCCCGCGTGCACGCCCGTCGCCCCAACGCCCCGGCCGGCAACGGCAGCGAACGTGACATGATGGAGACATGGAAAGGATGACGCAGCCGCGGCCGACGCCACAACGCCTGATCGACAAGGCCATTCTTGCCGTGTGCTGCCTGACGTCCTTCCTTGTCCAGCAGGCCGAGACCGCAACCGTCGGTGCGGGCCTTGCCGCGGTCATCGTCGCCGCCCTCGGACATCTGCTCCCCCGGCCCGCGCGACTGGGCCTCCCCTTCGCCTACTGCGCCGCCGCGCTCGCGTGGCCTCCGGCGGCAGGCTTCCTGCCCGTCGTCGCCTACGACCTTTTCGCCGACGAATCGCTCGCCGCCCGCCTCGTGCCGCCTGTTCCGCTTGTCGCCGCCGCGCGCGGCTGGCCTGCGCTCGGCTGGCTCGCTTCGGCCCTGCTGTGCGGGGCGGGCTTCGTGCTCGCCCGGCGCACGCTCGCCCTCGAGGCGGAGCGGGCACGATACCGGGCGCTGCGCGATTCGGCCCGCGAGGCGTCCCTGGCACTGGAGGAACGCAACCGGGGCCTCGTCGAGGCACGCGACCTGTCGGTGCGCGTGGCCCGGCTCGGCGAACGCGAACGCATCGCGCGCGACATCCACGACAATGTCGGCCATCTGCTCACGCGCGCCATCATGCAGGTCGAGGCGCTTAAAGTGGTCCATGCCGGCGAGCCCCAGATCGCCAGCGAGTACGACGCCGTTTCCGCGACGCTCGCCCAGGCGATGGGAACCGTGCGCGACGCCGTGCATGACCTTCACGACGACGCCCTGAATCCCGAAGCCCTGATTCGCGCCGCTCTCGACGGCTCCCCTTTCGCCCAGACCTCCCTCGCCTTCGACGCACCGAACCTGTCCGCGCCGGCAGGCCATTGCTTCGTCGCAATCGTGCGGGAGGCGGTCACGAACGCGGCCAGGCATTCGGATGCTTCGCGCATGGACGTGGCCGTGGCGGAGTATCCGGGCATGTGGCGGCTGACGGTGCAGGATAATGGCAGCGACGCGGCAGGCACGGGCCGCGAGGCGTTTTCGGGCCGGGCTGCGAGCGGGCAAGGGGCCGCGCCAGGCCGGGAAGCCCATTCGCGCCGGGGCGCAGTGCAGGCCGGCGGCGCGAATCCCGGCGGCAAGGGCGACGGAGAGGGACGCGGCATGGGGCTTGAGACGATGGAGGCTCGGGTGCGCGCCCTGGGAGGCGTTCTTCGCGCAGGGCACGAGGGCGGTTTCCGCATTCACGCAACGATTCCACGAAAGGAACGGACATGATTCGCATCGTTGCCATCGACGACGATCCTTTCGTCTGCCAGTCGCTTGCCACGATTCTCGGCGCGCAGGAGGATCTGGCCGTGGCCGCCACCGGCACGAGCGGCCCCGAGGCGGTGGCCCTGTTCTTCGAGCACGAACCCGACGTTTTGCTGCTCGACATCCAGATGCCCGGCGGGGACGGCCTGGCCGCGGCCCAACGGATTCTTGGCGCGCATCCCGATGCCCGAATCGTCTTTCTCACGACCTTCGCCGACAACGACTACATTGCCCGCGCGCTCGCCCTGGGCGCGAAGGGCTATCTCATCAAGCACAACGTAGCCGATATCGCGCCTGCCGTGAGGGCCGTCGCGGCAGGCCAGTGCGTACTCGGAGGGGAAGTGGTCGCCCGCCTGTCCGCGAACGCCACGCAGGCATCCGGCACGCAGACTCGCGACGCCGGCAGCGCGAGAGCGGGTACGGGAACGGGTTTCAGGTCCGGCAAGGCACGCGGCGCCGACAGCGCGACGGGCGCAGCCGGAGCAGGAGCGCCCGAGGCGGCGGCCACGCAACGCCACGGCGAACCCGACCCGAGCGAACGTTTCGCAGGATACGGCCTGACCGGGCGGGAAATCGCCGTCGTCGAACAGGTTGCCGCCGGACTCGACAACACGGAGATCGCGGCCGAACTGCACATGAGCGAGGGCACGGTGCGCAACCACATCAGCTCGATTCTGCGCAAACTTGGCTTGCGAAACCGCACCCAGCTCGCCGTGCTCTACTACCGGCCCGACTAGACGCCTCCGTCGTCGCCCCACAAGCTCCAACGTCCGCCGATGCGCGCGCATCCGTCGCCACCCCGCCCAAAACCGTCCCTTTCATGACGAATACGCGCACATCGCTGACCGCGTCGCGCTTCCTTCAGACCCTCCTCAGGCCGAAAGCACCTTCGCGCCGAAGGGAAGGAGAGACAGCTTGGCCATCTTGAACAGCTGGATGCCGAAGGGAATCCCGATAACGGTCACGCAGAAGGCCAGGCCCGACACCACGTACGCGGCAGCCGCCCAGATACCGGCAAGCAGCACCCACACGATGTTCGCCACAAGCGACGGCGCTCCCCCGCCATAGACGATGGTCTTGCCGAAAGGCGCGAGCGTCAGCTCCGCCATCTTGAAGGCCTGTCGCCCCAGCGGCACCCCGATAATGGTGACGTAGAAGACGATTCCGACCAGCGCCCAGCCGAACGCGGTAACGATTCCGCCGGTCACGATCCAAACGATATTGAGCAGAGTACGCATGGTTCCTGTTCCCTAGTGGCGGCCACCCGTGGCGAGCGGCCAGATGACGAGAGCCCCGGCCCCGAAGGCCCAGCCGGGCTTCTGCTCAGACGCACGGTTCAAGCAGAGAGCCGGTGTTCCTACGCTGACGGGCGAATCCCACGACGCAAACGTCCAGGCCGCATCGTCAACGAGACAATGGATGCCGTAACGCGCCCCGGTTCAGGCCGAAGCGGGTAGGGCCACGTCCAGTCTATACCCCAGCGCCGTCACGGCCTTCCGGACCGTGCTGGAGGAGGGGTTGCCCGTCGGAGAGAGGGCCTTGACGGGATAATGGATGCCGTAACGTTTCACCGGGCACCTGCGCATTTGCATATCTGGGGCTTCGCCGACACGCAAATCGACTCCGAACAGCAGCGGATTGTCGGCAAGAAGAGCAAGAGCATGCTCGTACTCGTCAAGAAGGGATGCGGCGGCGCTCGGCACCCCAAGCGTCAGGGCAATATGGCCGATGGCACTGTCAACATCCGCATGCGTAGGCTCGGATACGAGCACCCTATAGGCCATGCTTGCTCCG
>CACYEE010000038.1 GCA_902773415.1 uncultured Actinomyces sp. | reverse complement strand
GTCCGAAGTCCACTGTTCGGCGTCGGGCGCCTCGCCGATATTGAGGTGGCCGAGTTCGGTGTTCGCAACGAGATGGCCGTCGGCAATGAGGGCCGAACCGATGCCGGTTCCCAGAGTCAGGACCATCGCGGTCCCGCCGATCTCCTTCGCCTTTCCGTACTCGACCTCAGCCAGGCCCGCGGCATCGGCGTCGTTGACGACGGTCACCGGGCGTCCCAGCGTGCTCTCGAAGAGCGCGGCGGCGTCGACCCCGGCCCATTCCTGGGAGAGATTCGCCATCGAGGGCACGATGCCGCCCAGAATCGGCGCCGGAAGGGCAACGCCGATCGGCATGCCCTGGGGAACGCCGTACTTCTCGACAATCTGGCCGATCACCTCGGCAACCGCGGTCGGCGTCGACTCGCCGGGCGTCGGAATCCTGGTCCGCTTCGCGTGGAAGATTCCCTTCGTCAGGTCGACGGGCGCGCCCTTGATGCCCGAGCCGCCGACGTCGATCCCGAATGCCACCTGGTCAGGATAGGTCGTGGACATATGCGTTGTCTCCTTTGATGTCGCGTGTTGCGGACCGCGCCGTCGCGGCCCGCGATTCGAGGCCTACAGCCGGGGCGCGAGGTCCGGATCCGAAGGAAGGGTCAGAATCTCGGCGCCGTCGTCTGTCACCACAATCGTATGCTCCCATTGGGCGGTTCGTCCGCGATCCGCGGTCACAACCGTCCAATCGTCGTCCCACTGCTCCCATGCGATGCCGCCGAGCGTCAGCATCGGTTCGATCGTGAACACCATGCCGGGCTCCATGACGGCGTCGAAGCGCGGGGCGGCGTCGTAATGGGGGACGACAAGGCCCGAATGGAAGGCCTCGCCGACGCCGTGACCGGTGAAATCCTCGACGACGCCATAGTCGAAGCGCCTCGCGTAGGCGGAAACCACCTTGCCGATCACGTTGATCTGGCGGCCCGGCTTGACTGCCCTGACGCCGCGCAGCATTGCAGTCGCGGTACGTTCGTTGAGCAGGCGGGACTCCTCGTCGATCTCGCCGACGGCGAACATCGCGCACGTGTCGCCGTGGACGCCGCCGATGTAGGCCGTCACGTCGAGATTGACGATGTCGCCCTCCTCAAGCACGGTCGTGTCGGGAATCCCGTGGCAAATGACCTCGTTGATCGAGGTGCAGATGGATTTCGGGAAACCCATGTAGCCGAGACAGGACGGATAGGCGCCGTGGTCGCACATGTATTCGTGGGCGATGCGGTCGAGCTCGTCCGTCGTGACGCCGGGAGCGACGGCACTGCCCGCCTCGTACAGGGCATCGGCGGCAATGCGCCCGGCGATTCGGATCTTCTCGATCGTCTCGGCGTCCTTGACGTCGCCATGCACGACCCTTTCAGGGCCGTCGTGGAAGCAGTATTCGGGGCGTTCGATGTTCTCCGGAACCGTCCGCTTCGCCGTGGGGCGGCCGGGGACGAGTGTTCCAAGCGGTGCGCGTTGAGCAAGCATGGGGCCCAGTTTAGGCTTTTCGCGGCGCAAGTGGGAAATGAAGCCGAGAAGGGCCGACGGCGCGGCGGGCCGGAGACAGGCCGGCGTGGTGCGGCACGCGGTAGGATTGCGATGTGCGGGCGCCGCCCGCCCGCAGCCGTCCCCGAGTTCGCCGAGGCCCATGGAACACGACATCGACGCCCGTTTCGCCCGATCCGCCCTGCTTCTCGGCGACGAGGGCCTGTCACGGCTCCAGGCCGCGACCGTCATGGTCGTCGGGCTGGGCGGAGTAGGTTCCTCGTGCGCCGAGGCCCTGGCCCGGTCGGGAATCGGCGGCCTTGTTCTCGTCGACCGCGACGTCGTCGAACCCTCGAACATCAACCGCCAGGCCCTCGCCTTCACAAGCACCCTCGGAAAGGCGAAAGTCGACGTGATGGCAGCGATGGTGCGCGACATCAACCCCTCCTGCGCCATCGGCACGCTCCATGCCTTCATCGAGCGGACCGAAGTCGCCAGCCAGCTTGGCTCCCTGGCTCGGCCCGACTATGTTGTCGACGCCATCGACACGATTGCGCAGAAGCTCGCGATTGCCCAATGGTGCCGAGACGAAAGGCTCCCGCTCGTGGCGGCGATGGGCGGGGCGAACAAGCTCGACCCGACCCGGCTGCGCTTTTGCGACATCGGCAAGACCCGGGGCTGTTCGATGTCCCGCGTCGTGCGCCGCGAATGCCGCAGGCGCGGAATCGGCCATCTCGAAGTCCTCTACTCTCCCGAGATCGACCGCGACCTTGACTCCCATAGGACGGCGACGCCCGGAAACCGGCCGCCGGCCGGAACGACGCTGGGCACCATGAGCTACTTTCCGCCCATCATGGGGCAGACGATCGCCTCGCTTGTCATCCGCCGCCTGGCAGGGATCGAACCGTATCCGGCCTGGATGGAAGCCAGGGCGTGAAGCCGGAAGGCGGCGCAGGCAAGGCGGGCGGCGAGGACGAGGCGAAACGGGCGCCTCGGCTGTTCGACATGCACTGCCACCTCGACTTCCTTTCGGAACCCGCCCGCATGGCCGCGCAGGCCGAAAGCATTGGGCTCGGCATTCTCGCAGTCGGCGTCGAGCCGGCAAGCCACGAGGCGCTGGCCGGAACGCTCAAGGAAAGGCCCGCCCTGCGCCTGGCAGTGGGAGCCCACCCGTGGTGGATCGACGGGCGGCGCGCCCCGAAAGCGAATATCGCCCGCGTCTGCGAACTCGTCGAAAAGGTCCGATTCGTCGGGGAGGCGGGCCTGGACTTCTCCCGCAGCGCGAGCGCAGAGGCACAGGCCATGCAGACCCGGGCATTGGAACGGATTGCCGCCTCCTGCGCCCGGGCAGGCGACCGCGTACTCTCGATCCACGCGGTCCGCTCGGCCGGCGTCGCCCTCGACATCCTCGAAGCTGCCGGCACTTTCAGGAACTGCACGTGCATCTTCCATTGGTTTTCCGGTTCCAGCGAGGAGCTTTGGCGCGCGATTCGCGCCGGCGCATGGTTCTCGATGAACGAACGGCAGCTGCGCACCCGGCGCGGGCTCGAATACGCCCGTCTCGTCCCCGACAACCGACTCCTGCTCGAAAGCGACCTTCCCGCCGAGAACGGCTCGGGCGTCGCCAATGCCTCCGACCTGCTCGCCTGCCTCGAACGCGCCCTGAAACGCCTTGCCGAAGCCCGAGGCCACAACAACTGCGAAGAACTGCGCGAAATCCTTGCGGCCAACAGCCTCGCCGTGCTCGAACGGCACGAATGACGCCGCCGAACGCGAATGGGCGACAGGCGCGGCGCAGGCCCGGTGGCGGGCCGTCCGTTCGTTCCCGGCGCAACCGTCCCGGCCTTGGCGCCCGCCGCGCCGGCGGCCTGCGGGCATACAATGGGCCCGATAGGCAACCGCCAGCGAAAGGAGCACGCATGGCACCCAAGGTCCGAGTCCACCACTTCGCCCAGAAGAAGGCGGCAGGCGAACCGATCGTCATGCTCACCTGCTACGACGCCGTCACCGCGAAAATCTTCGACGCCGCAGGAGTCGACACCTTCCTTGTCGGGGACTCCTACGGCTCGACGATACTCGGCTACGCCTCCACCATTCCCGTCGAGCTGGAGGACATGGAGCGCGCCACCGCGGCCGTCGCCCGCGGAACCGAACGCGCCTTCATCGTCGCCGACCTTCCCCTCGGCTCCTGCGAAGCCTCCGACGCGCTCGCGGTCGAAAGCGCCATCCGCCTCGTCAAGGCCGGAGCCGAAGCCGTCAAGCTCGAAGGCGGCACCAGGCGCGCCCGCACCATCGCCGCCATCGTCGACGCCGGAATCAACGTCTGCGCCCACATCGGATACACGCCCCAATCCATCAACGCCCTCGGAGGCCCGCGCGTGCAGGGCCGCGGCGGCAAGGCAGCCGAAGAACGCCTGCTTGCCGACGCCCTCGCCGTCCAGGAAGCCGGCGCCTACGCCGTCGTCCTCGAAATGGTGCCCGCACCGCTGGCCGTCCGCATCACCGAATCCCTCGACATCCCCACCATCGGAATCGGGGCCGGAAACGCCACCGACGGGCAGGTGCTCGTATGGACCGACATGGCCGGCATGGGGGACTGGCAGCCCTCCTTCGCCAAGCGCTTCGGAGAAGTGGGAGCCGCCCTGCGCAAGGCCGTCGAAGACTATTGCGAGGACGTGCGCGCCCGCGCCTTCCCCGACCCCGACCACACCTTCGACAAGTAGAATCGAGCCATCGCGCCGTCGAGGCGAGGAAGGCAAGGAGGCCCCATGAACAGCCAGGAAGAACACGTCCTGAGAACCATCGAAGAAAAGGGCGTGCGATTCGTACGCCTGTGGTTCACCGACATCGTCGGCAAGCTCAAATCCGTCGCCATCGCGCCGGCAGAGCTCGAAGAAGCCTTCGAGGAGGGACTCGGCTTCGACGGCTCCTCGATGGAAGGCCTCACCCGCGTCTACGAGGCCGACATGCTCGCCCGCCCCGACGCCTCCACCTTCCAGCTCCTGCCGTGGATGGGGGAGACCCCCGTCGCCCGCCTCTTCTGCGACATCGAAACCCAGGACGGCGAGCCGGCGCGCTCCGACCCGCGCTCCATCCTCAAGCGCGCCCTCGCCAAGGCCGCCGACATGGGATTCGCCGCCCGCGTCCACCCCGAAGTCGAATTCTTCCTCTTCCACCCCGAAACCGACCCGAACAAGGTGCCCACGCCCATCGACAACGCCTCCTTCTTCGACCACGTCTCGCGCTCGCTGGCCCGCAACTTCCGGCGCGACGCCGTGCTCGCCCTGGAAGACATGGGCATCCCGGTCGAGTTCTCCCACCACGAGAACGCGCCGGGCCAGCAGGAAATCGACCTGCGCCACGCCGACATGCTCATCATGGCCGACTCCCTCATGACCTTCCGTGCCGTCATCGAAGAGGTGGCGCTTCGCCAGGACGTCATGGCCTCCTTCATGCCCAAGCCGCTCGAAGACCACCCCGGCTCCGGCCTGCACACCCACATCTCCCTCTTCGAAGGCGAACGCAACGCCTTCTTCGAGCCCGGCGGACTGTACGGGCTGAGCAGGACCGGCCGCCAGTTCATGGCCGGCCTGCTCGTGCACGCACGCGAAATCACCGCCGTCACGAACCAGCATGTCAACTCCTACAAGCGCCTGTGGGGCGGCGGAGAAGCCCCCTGCTACGTGTGCTGGGGCGCAAACACGCAATCGGCGCTGCTGCGCCTGCCCGCCTACAAGCCGACAAAGCCGACGTCTGCCCGCATCGAATACCGTTCGCCCGATTCCGCCGCGAACCCCTACCTGGCCTTCGCAGCCATGCTGCGCGCCGGCCTGGCCGGCATCGAAGGCGAATACGAGCTCATGGAACCCGCAGACGCCGACGTGTTCGAGATGAACGACGGCGAACGCAAAGCCTTGGGCATCGCATCCCTGCCGCGCACGCTCTCTCGCGCCCTCGACCTCATGGAAGAATCCGAACTCGTGGCCGAAACCCTCGGAGAGGCCGCCTTCGACTACTTCCTGCGCGACAAACGCCACGAGGTCGAACTCTACGACCGCCAGGTCACCCCCGAGGAACGCCGGCGTTTCCTCGCAAGCTACTGACAGGTCCGACAGGCGGTTCGCAATGCGTGAAGTCTCGATGCCCACCCGCCTCAGGCGCGCCGGCTTCCTCGACCCGGGCCGGGCAGCCGCGCTCCTGGCCGACCCCGCCCTTGAAGGCCTCGGCATCGACGGGAAGGCCGAGGCCTTCCGCCACGCCGCCGATCCCGACCAGAGCCTGCTTGCCCTCGTTCGACTGGCAGAAGCCTGCCGGACGGCTGGCGTCAGCGACACCCTGGCACGGGTCCTCGCAGGCGAAAGGTCGCTTCGCCGCATTCTCGCCCTCCTCGGACTCTCCGGAGCCCTCGGAAACTTCCTGTGCGCCCACCCAGCCAGCGTCGGCCTCTTCCTCGACAAGCCGGCCAGCCGCGACCCGGGGGAAAACGAGGCCGACGCGACCGCCGAAGCCGCCGCAGGAATCCCATGCGCCACGTGGGAGGGCGAACGCGCCCGATTCCTCCAGGCCGTCGGCGCCGATCCGAAGGCAAGCCGGCCCGTCGCCGGCCTCGACTGGGCCGAAGGCGTGGCCGCCCTGCGAATCCGATACCACGAACGGGTCTGCGCCCTGGCCGCCGCGGACCTGACCAGCCCCGACCCGCTTGCCGGCATGAGCCGCGTCGGCACCGCGCTCTCCGACATCGTCGCCGGCGCCCTTGAAGCCGCCCTCGCCCTTGCCCGGCGCGAAGTGCCCGGCAGCGCCGACGTCGCCTTCGCCGTCATCGCAATGGGAAAGACGGGCGCCAGCGAAGTCAACTACGTTTCCGACGTCGATGTGGTCTACGTCGCCGAAGCGGCGGAAGCGACAGGACACGATCCCGCACGCGAAGCCGAGGCGCTCGCGGCCGCAACGAAGATGGCGACGCTGCTGGCCAGGGCCGTCTCGGCACCCGCAAGCGAACCGGCGCTGTGGACGCTGGACGCGAACCTGCGCCCCGAAGGCAAGGACGGGCCCCTTGTGCGCACCCTCGACTCCCACCTCGAGTACTACCGCAGGTGGGCCGAAGGCTGGGAGTTCCAGGCCCTGCTCAAGGCCCGCGCCATTGCCGGAGACATGGAGCTCGGGCGGGCCTACGTCGAAGGCACGCGAGAATTCGTATGGAGCGCCGCCAGCCGGGAAAACTTTGTCGAGGACTCGCGCGCCATGCGCCGCCGCGTGGAAAAGACCGTGGCGGGCAAGGACGAGGCGCGCCAGCTCAAGCTCGGCAAGGGCGGCCTGCGCGACGTCGAATTCACCGTCCAGCTCCTCCAGCTCGTCCACGGCCGCACCGATGCGAGCCTGCGTGTCCGCCCGACTCTCAAGGCGCTTGCGGCTCTTCGCGACGGCGGATACGTTTCGCGTGCCGACGCCGAAGAACTCGACCGCGACTATCGGACGCTCCGGCTGCTCGAGCACCGCATCCAGCTTCAGCGGCTGCGCCGCTCCCGCGTCGTGCCGAAGAATCCCGTCGAGCTGCGGCGCGTTGCGCGTTCGATGGGGCTTGCGGGAATCCGGGACGCCGAATCCCTCGAGGAACTGTGGCTAAAGATCCGCAGGGAGGTGCGCACGCTCCATCAGAACATCTACTACAGGCCCCTTCTTCCTCTCGCCGCGCGCCTGGCCGCCCAGGACGTCGCCCTCGACGATGCCGCCGCCAAGGAGCGGCTTGCCGCAATCGGATACCGAAACCCGGCCGGGGCGCTGCGCCACATTGGCGCCGTGACCGAAGGGGTTTCGCGCGCCGCGGCGATTTCGCGCCAGCTTCTGCCTGTCATGCTCGGCTGGTTTGCCGAGGCTCCCGATCCCGACGGCGGGCTGCTTGCCTTCCGGATCCTGTTCGAGAAGGCGGGAACGAACTCGTACTTCATGCGGACGCTGCGCGACGGCGGCGACGCGGCCGAACGGCTCTGCCACGTGCTCGGAGCATCGACGTACCTGGCGCAGGAGATGCCCGATCTGCCCGAATCGGTGTCATGGCTCTCCGACCTCGAACGGCTCTCCGCCCCGACGCGCGAGGAGCTCGAAGGCGAAATGGAATCGATGCTTGGCCGTCGCTCGAAGCCGGAGGATATCGCCCAGGCCGGGCGCTACCTGCGCAGGCGCGAAATGCTGCGTGCGGGCCTCGCCCTCGTTCTCGGGGCCAGCGACGGCGAAGAAAGCAGGCGCGCGATCTCCCTCGCCGCCGACATTGCCGTCCATGCCGCGCTGGCGGCTTCGATTGCCGACGTGTGCGGCGAGGAGGAGCCGGCCAACGAGTATCTCGTCGTCGCGATGGGCCGCATGGGAAGCCGGGAGATGTGCCTGGCCTCCGACGCCGACCTCATGTTCGTCTACGAGCCG
>CACYEE010000037.1 GCA_902773415.1 uncultured Actinomyces sp. | reverse complement strand
CAGGCAATCGAACCGCCCGGCAATCCACGAGTTGACGGCGACCATTGGCGCAGCCTTCGATACGGGGTTGAGCGTATCAAAGGGGTCTGACCCCTTTGATACAAGGGCGCACCCGCCGCCACGTGTCGCACAGGGGACAGACCAGTGTCGCATTGGGGACGGTCCCCTTTCCGGCATCCGGCTCTCCGACCTGCGCAAGCAGCCGGAGCGCGGAATCGGAAGAACGTGCCGAATCCGCGCCCGCCCACATCCATGCACCCGTCCGATACGCCGGACAGACCGTCCCACGCCTGATACCGTCAAAGGCATGTCTGACGAGCAAGACGCCACGGCGCAGACCCGCGCGCCGCAACACCCGGAAACGACACCGCATCACCCGGAAACAACCCGGAAACCTCCTGCGAACGGGGGTACCGCGCCCCGCGTCGCCCCCGAAAGCCAGGCAGCCTCCCTTCGCGAGGCCGACCCCGCCGTCGGCCTGACCTCCGCGGACGTCCGCGAACGCACCGAGGCCGGCCTCGCCAACGACCTCCCTCCCCGCTCGGGGCGCACCACGTGGCAGATTGTGCGCGCCAACGTTTTCACCCGCATCAATGCGCTGCTCGGCGCGCTGTTCGTGCTCGTCATGACCACCGGCTCGTGGATCAACGGCGCCTTCGGCCTGCTCATCATCGCCAACTCGATCATCGGCATCGTCCAGGAGCTGCGCGCCAAGCACACCCTCGAATCCCTCGCGCTCATCGGCGAAGCGAAGCCGACCGTGCGGCGCGAGGGAGCGGAGCGGCGCATCGGCCGCGAAGAGGTGGTGCTCGGGGACATCATCGTCATCGGCCCCGGCGAGCAGATCGTGGTCGATGGCGAAGTCACCGAGGCGGCCTGGCTCGAACTCGACGAATCCCTGCTCACCGGCGAATCCGACCCGATCGCCAAACGCCCCGGCGACGCGGTCATGTCCGGCTCCTTCGTCGCCTCCGGCACGGGTTCGTATCGGGCGACGAAGGTCGGCGCGGCTTCCTACGCGGCCGGGCTTGCCGAGGAGGCTTCCCGCTTCACGCTCGTGCATTCGGAGCTCACCAGCGGCATCAACAGGATTCTCAGGGTCATCACGTGGATTCTCATTCCCGTGGGCGTGCTGACCGTGTGGGGTCAGATCCGCGCGGGCGAAGGCGACTACACGGCTATCGTTTTGCAGGTGACGGGCGCGCTTGTGCCGATGGTTCCCGAAGGTCTCGTGCTCATCACCTCCACCGCTTTCGCGCTCGGCGTGGTGCGGCTTGGTAGGCGACGCTGCCTCGTCAACGAGCTGCCGGCCATCGAGGGCCTGGCGCGCGTGGACGTGGTGTGCGCGGACAAGACCGGCACGCTGACCGAGAACGCGATGGCTTTCGGGGAGCTCGTGCCGTTGGGAGGCCGCGGTGTCGACGAGGGTTTTGCGGCGCTTTCGCGGCTTGCGGGTGCCGACGAGGCCCCCAATGCCTCGATGCGGGCCATCATCGAGGGCCTCGCAAGCGTATCGAAGGTGTCTGACACCTCCGATACGTACCCCCGCCCGTACGTATCGCAAGTGTCTGACCCCAGTGATACGCTGCGGGCGGTCCAGCCCTTCACCTCGGCAAAGAAGTGGTCCGGCGCGAGCTTCGCGCCCGACGCCGAATACCCGGAAGGCGAAAACCTCGTGCTCGGCGCACCGGACGTGCTCGCCCCCGAAGGCTCCAAAGCCGCCGCCCGCGCCCAACGCATCGGCGAAACCGGCAGGCGCGTCCTGCTCGTCGGCCGCGCCTCCCGCCTCGTCACGGACGCCAAAGCGCCCGGCAACGTCGAACCGCTCGGCCTCGTCGTCCTCGAACAGAAAATCCGCCCCGACGCCGCACGCACCCTCGCCTACTTCCGCGACCAGGGCGTCGACGTCAAGGTCATCTCCGGCGACAACGCCGCCTCCGTCGGCGCAGTCACCCGCACCCTCGGCATGGACAGCGGAGAACCCGTAGACGCCCGCACCATCAAACAGGCCGATTTCGCGCGCACCATCGGCGAAAACTCGGTATTCGGGCGTGTCACCCCGCAGCAAAAACGCGCAATGGTCGCCGCCCTTCAAGAACAGGGACGCACCGTCGCCATGACGGGCGACGGCGTCAACGACGTGCTCGCCCTCAAGGACGCCGACCTCGGCGTCGCGATGGGCTCGGGCACCGAAGCCACCCGCTCCGTCGCAAAAATCGTCCTGCTCGACGACCGCTTCGCCACCCTCCCGCATGTCGTCGGCGAAGGCCGGCGCGTGCTCGGCAACATCGAGCGCGTGGCCAACCTCTTCCTCACGAAAACCATCTACTCCTCGCTCATGGCAATCGCCGTGCTCGCCACCGCACTCCCCTACCCCTTCCTGCCGATCCACGTGACCATCACCGGCTGGTTCACCATCGGCATTCCCGCCTTCCTCCTTTCCCTGCCGCCGAACAACGAACGCGCCAGAAGCGGATTCGTCCAGCGCGTGCTTGGCTTCGGCATCCCTGCGGGAATCGTCGTCGCCGCCGTATCCTTCGCGACATTCCTTCTCACGCGCCCAGCCGGGGCCGCGCCGCTCATGATTCGCCTCGACGTGACCCGCCTCGGCCCCTTCGGCGCATACGTCCAAAGCCTCTATGTGGCAAACCCCCAGGCCAGCGCACTCGCCGTCCAATCCTCCACGGCGGCGCTCCTCGCCCTCATCATCGCCTCGACATGGGTGCTCGCCACGATCGCCAGGCCCTACGAATGGTGGAAGGTGGCGCTCATCGTGCTGCCGCTCGGCGGCTACGGGCTGATCTTCACGCTGCCGCTGACGCAGCGGCTCTTCCGGCTCGATTCCTCGAATCTTGCGTTCATGGTAGTGGGAACCGTGCTCGGGCTGGCAGGCGCGGCGCTTATCGAACTGCTGTGGTGGACGGTCCAGCTCTACGGGCGGCGATTCGGCACGGGCTGCAAGACGCTCTGGAAGCCGCGTGCCGAGCGCGAAGCCGAGCGCCGCCAGCGCGAGTTCGACAAGGCCGAGCTCGCCGAACTGGCCGAGCAATGGCGGGGCGACGCCGGACGCTAGGGGCCGGAACCGTGCGCCAGGGCCCCGCGACTGCGATTCGGACCGGGTTCATGCGCGAAACGCGAGCTGTTGCGAGAAGAGCGGTCCATGTGCGACGCCTTGTTTTGCGACGTTCCGTTCGCGCCGATGCCGCCTTGCTCGCAACGTTCGTCGCGACGCGACATTCACGACGCCACATATACGACGCCTGGCAGACGCCGGGCAGGTTCGCGACGCCGAGATTTTCCGCCCTGTTCGCGACGGGCCGGTTCGCTCCGCCGGGCTGACGGGCGCAGGCCCTTTCGTGCCTGCTCCGGCGCGCCATAGGCTCCGTCGCCCCTACTCTGCAACCTCCGTCGGGTTCTGGCTCGGGTCGTATACCTGGCCGACGCCGTTGCGCGTCGCCCAGTCCCAATGGTCGAGGTTCACTTCGTTCGTCCAGTAGGTCACCTGTTCGGTGCCTTCGGTGAGCTGCGCCGTGAGCGTCGTGTAGTCGTCGAGGTTTTCCGACAGGAGCGCATCGGCCTGGGTGACGAGTTCCTGGAGCGTATTGACGGCGGTCTGCGCGCTTTCCCGCGTCGCCGCGTTCACATACTGGTCGACAGTGTTGTTGAGGACGTCCTGGCAGGCGTTCGCTTCGCCAGCCGCCATCTTCGCAGCCTCAAGCATCGGCTCGCGCACGGGCGCGACCTTCTCGGCAATCCGCGCAAGAATCGCTTCCTGGACGGGAGTCGTGTTCTTGTCGAGGGCTTCGAGGGCCTTGGAGACGGTGGCCGTCTGCTCGCGGGTTTCGGCGGTTGCCTTTTCGTAGGCGGTTTTCGTTGCGAGCCGGTCGAAGGTCGGGGGCTGGTAGATGGCGCTCGTGGTTTCGTAGGCGGAGGCCAGCGCGGCGCATTCGGCTTCGAGGCCGGAACGGGCGGCGCAGTTGTCGATGATGGATGCGGCGTCTTCGCGGGCATCGGCGACGAGTTCGGCGGTCTCGTCGTAGGCTCCGACGGCGACGTCGTAGGCGTTGCGTGCCGGGCCCGCCTCGTAGACTTTCCAGGCGACGAAGCCGAGGGCGAGGATTCCGATCGAGATGAGGAGGACGATGATGTCCGAAATCCTGCCCGCAATCGTTTTTTCCTGTACCGCCATTGCGCCCTCCCGTGTCCGTGCTCTTCCCTAAGCGTATCGGCAAACGGGCGGCGGGGGAAGGCAGGCGCGACGGCCAGGCGCACCGGCCGGAGGCAAGGAGGTCGCAGCGAGCAGCGCGGTTCCCGCGTCGCGAAGCAGGGCGACGCTGGGGCTTTCCCCGCCAGACGCGCACAGGTCCGGTGCCGCAAAATATCCCTCCCGTACGAATACGGAAGGGATTTCGTGGCGGTAGCGGGGGGATTCGAACCCCCGGTGGCTATGAACCACACAGCATTTCGAGTGCTGCACCTTCGACCGCTCGGACACGCTACCGGGAACAATCGTAGTGGCACCATCCCGAATCCGCCAATCGTCGGCGGGCGAAATAGCTCACGTCGCGCCCTCGAACCCCAACGTCGTCCCGCATCCGATTTTGGCGCCGTCCCGGACCGGATACTTTCCGGTCGGGGCGGGGACGGCCAAAATCCAGGCCAAAGACCCGCTCTCCGCAGGGGGACTGCTCCCCGATCCGGCGTATCAAAGGGGTCTGACCCCTTTGATACGCAGCCTGCCGGCAATGCCGCGCCGACGCCTCAGCGCCCGAAAAAGCCGCGGAGCTGGGCCGTACAGGCGTCCTCGCGGATTCCGCCAAGCACCTCCACCTGATGGTTCATGCGCGAATCGCGCAGAACGTCGCGCACCGAACCGGCCGCGCCGGCCTTCTCGTCCCACGCTCCGAACACGACGCGGGAAATGCGGGCCGCAAGAATCGCGCCGGCGCACATCGTGCACGGCTCAAGGGTCACATACAGTTCGCAGTCGTCGAGCCTCCAACGCCCAAGCGTCGCGGCCGCCGCGCGAATCGCCGTGATTTCGGCATGCCCGCATGGATCGTTCGCCCGTTCACGGGTGTTGAACCCCGTTCCGACGACGAGCCGCCCCTCGCCGAGATCCGCCATCGGGCCGGAGCCGACGGCGGCGGGCGCGGTCGAAAGCTTCGCGGGCGTCGCGCTCTTCTGCACGACGATGGCGCCCACGGGAACGTCGCCGTGGGTGCCGGCAAGCGTCGCGAGAGCAAGGGCGCGGGACACAAGGGACTCTTCAAGCTCGTACATGGCCCAAGTGTCCCACAATCTGCGGCGCATGCGAGCGCAGCGCGCGGAACATGGCGGCGACGCCGGTCGCATGGTGGCACCCTTCCGCCCGCTCCGTCCCGCGAGGCCTCCCCGCGCCGCCTGCCTGCCGCCTGTCTCCGCGCCCTCCTCGCGTGTCGTCTGCCCGAACCCCCGCGTGTCCGCCCGCACCAGCACCACTGCCGCGTTCCGCGCCAACGCACCGGCAAGCCCGCTGGCCCCACGGCCACATGCCGAAACCACGCGCATCGCTCGCCTCCGGCCCGCCACCAGCCCCGCCTCGCCCTGCCAGTTTCCGCGCCGCGCCCCAACGCCGCCCAACGCCCGCGCACCGGCCCGATTCCGCCGAACCTCACGGCCAAAGGCCCCTGAACGCGCCGCCCGCGCCTGTACATTGGGGCCATGCGAACCCAAATCATCAACCATCCTCTCGTCGCCCACAAGCTCACGCTCCTGCGCGACGAAAACACGCCGTCCACCACGTTCCGCAGCCTCGTCGAAGAACTCGTCACCCTCCTCGCCTACGAGGCGACCCGCGAAGTCAAGGTCGAGCCGTGCGACATCGTCACGCCCGTCGCCCCGATGACCGGCACGAGAATGTCCAAGCCCCGTCCGATGGTCGTCCCGATTCTCCGAGCCGGCCTCGGAATGCTCGAAGGCATGATCAAGCTCGTGCCGAACGCCGAAATCGGTTTCCTCGGCCTCAAGCGCAACGAGGAAACCCTCGAAGCGATCACCTATGCCAACCGCCTGCCCGACGACCTTACCGGCCGCCAGTGCTTCATCCTCGACCCGATGCTCGCCACCGGCCATACCCTCATGGATTCCATCGACTACCTGCTTGAACGCGGCGCGAAGGACGTCACCTGCATCTGCCTGCTTGCAGCCCCCGAAGGCGTCAAGGCCGTCGAGGAGCACGTGGGCGACCGCGCCGACGTCAAGATCGTGTTCGCCGCGCTCGACGAGAAGCTCAACGAGCACGGCTACATCGTTCCGGGCCTGGGCGATGCCGGCGACCGCCTCTACGGCGTCGTCGACTGAGCTTCCGCTCCGCAGAACGTCCGAAGGCTCCGGGAGGGCAACGCTGCCGCCCCGGGGCCTTCGTTGCAGCTCGCACGGGGCCGGCGAGGGGCGACGCGGGCAGCGATGTGCACGCACTCGTCACGAAAGGGCCGGTTTCGCGCAATTTGATGACGAATCCGCGCACGTCGCCCGTGCCCGGCACCAGACCCGGCGTCGCCCCACGCGCACCCCGTCCCGTCCCCGACACCGGCACGAAACCACCGAAAACCGCGCCTCGCAAACAAGACGCAAACAAGACGAAGGCTCCGGGGAGACGACGCTGCCGCCCCGGAGCCTTCGTGTTTCTGTATCCGCAATGGTCTAGGAGTCCGAATCTTCCGTCACGGGGGTCAGGCCGAGGGTTTCGACAACCCAATCCGCGACCTGGCGCATGTACGCCTCGCGCACGGGCTTTCGGGAGACCGCGATGTCGTGGCGGGCACCCGGAATCTCGCGGACAACCGTCCTGGTCGAAACCTCGGACGCCCATCGGCGGTTTTCTTCGACGTTGAGCACGCAGTCCCTCGTGGCGAGATCGTCGGCGCTGGGAATGAGGCTGTTGCCGGAACGGTCGGAGAATGCGACGAACGCGGGAATGTCGACCTTGAGCTCGCCGGCCTGCACCTGACGCTGGGCAATCTGGACCGCACGGTAGAAGCCGGCGTGAATCGGAATCGTCTTGAGAGGCTTGTGGCGCGGGGAGAAATAGAACTCGCCGCCGTATTCGACGTGCAGGGACCGCGGATAGTACGGCGGGAACAGGCCCAGGATGCTTCTCGGGGCCACCCGCCCGATGACGTTGTTCGTGTGGCTCAAGGCGCTGCGCTCGATTGGGGTGAGGCGGTGTTCGAGCCAGGGCGACACGTAGACGAGCGCGTCGACGGTTTCCGGGTGTTCGCTGACCCAGAGCTGGGCGTTGAGCGCGCCGAGCGAATGGGCGACGAGGACGACCTTCTCCGCGCCGAGCTCGTTGCGGAGGAAGTCGATGGCAGCACCGATTTCCTCGTTGCGCACGCGCAGGTCACGCAGGTCGCCACGGGTTGTTTCGGAGCGGACGGCGCGGCCGTCGCGGCGCATTTCGAGGGCGACGAGGGGGATGGAGAGGCGCCGCCAGGCGTCGGACAGGTCGGTCTGGTAGAAGGTGTCGGAGAAGCCGGGAAGGTAAAGCGTCGCGACTCCCGATTCGGCGACGAGCCTGGCGGCATCCTCTTCGTAGACCAGAACGGCAATATCGGACTGGTCCTCCGGCGTCGCGCCGTCGCTTGCATCCAGATAGACGACCCGGGACCGGTACGTCGGTCCCAGATAATCTGGCGTCGGTTCCGCAATCCGCATTCCGTGTGCTCTCTTCCCTTGCGTCCGTGCGGTGCACGGCTTCTTTCGATTGATTCCACCGTACTGGAATGTCCACAGGCACGCATCGGCCGAAAGTCTCATCCGAATGCCGCCACGTACGTATTCTTCGTCACTTTTCGCCTCTTCACGTTGCAAAAAACCGCAGGTCGCGACGGTGAAAATGATTACCTGTCCCGGAAGTGGCGCCAAAGGGCATAGAGCGCCGCGAAGGCGAGGAAGCCGTATCCGCTCCATCGGACAAGTTCGACGCGGGCGGGGTCCGCGGCGGCTACGGCGGCTACGGCGGCGAGCGCGGGTCCGGGGTTCATGGCTATCCTTCTTGCGGGTGCCGGGCGGCGTCGCCGAGCAGGGAGTGGACCCAGCGGCGGGCGGCCTGGAAGTCGGAGTTGGAGGTTCCCGGGCGCAGGCGGATATGGTCGCGGTTGGCGGCCGGGTAGGAGCCGTGGAAGGCCACTCGGGGGCAGGAACGGTGCAGGCCGATGAGCACGGCCTGGATGCGTTCGTCGTGGATATGCCCTTCGGCGTCGATGGAGAAGGCGTAGCGGCCGAGGGAGTCGCCGACGGGCCTCGATTCGATGCGCGAAAGGTTGACGCCGCGCACGGCGAACTGTTCGAGCATCCGCATGAGCGCGCCGGATTCGTTGTCGGGAAGCTGGACGGTGAGGGTGGTCTTGTCGGCACCGGTGGGGTCGGGCTGGCGGCCGGGCTTTCCGACCATGATGAATCGCGTGACGGCCTTGGGGTTGTCGGCCACGTCGTCGCACAGGGAGTTCAGGCCGAGTTCGCGGGCGGTGACGGCCGAGCACAGCGCCGCCTCGAAGCCCGCGTTCGGATTGTCGGCGAGTTCCTTCGCGCCGGCTGCGGTGGAGGTGGCGGGGACGTGGACGATTTCGCCGATGCTGGCGGCGATCCACGTGCGGCATTGGGCCCATGCGTGCGGATGGGTGGCGACGCGGCGAATGTCCTCGAGGCGGGTTCCGGGGCGCACGGCGAGGCAGAAGCGGATGGGAACGAGCATTTCGGCCTTGATTTCGAGGGGGCTTCCGGTCGAGAGGGTGTCGAGGGTGGCGTTGACGGAGCCTTCGACGGAGTTTTCGATGGGGACGACGCCGTAGTCGACTTCTCCGGCGCGCACCTTGCGCAGGGCGGCGGGCACGTCGACAGCGGGCACGAGTTCGGGGTTGTCGACGTCGACCTGGAGCGCGGCGACGTTGCAGAAGGTTCCGAAGGGACCGAGGAAGGACAGGCGCAGAGGCTTTTCGTCGTCGGCGACGCGGGTGTCGTTCATGGGCTTCCTTCCTGTTCGGGGCCGGTTCGGTTCAGGCGTGTTCCTACTGTACCCGTGCCCGTTGCGGCGAGTGCGCAATGTACGAATCGGTGACGGGCGTGCGAATCGGGAACGGGACGGTTTTTGTCCATGCAAGGGAATCGGGGCCGCATCAAAAGGATGCCCGGACTTGGCCGGGGCGGATTCGGTACGGCGTTCCGATTCCCGCCCCTCCGTTTGCGCAGGTCGGATGGCCGGGGTCGGAAAGGGGACTGTCCCCAATGCGACACCGGCCCGTCCCGTTTCCGACACCCGACGGCGGGGCGCCCTCATGGGACGGCCCCGATTTTCACGCGCCATGCGCCACTTCCGGAATTCTCGCCAGGCTTGCCTTTGGCAGGTTCGGTAGGCTTGTCGGCATGAACGTCCTTCGACGCCTCCCGCTTGCGTGCCTGGCCGCCGCACTCGTCGCGGCCTGCGCCGCCGCGTCCGGCCTTGCCGTGCCGGCGCGCGCCTTCGCGGCGGCCGCGTCCGGCGGCGCGAAGGACGACGCGCCGGTTGTCGTCATCGGAATGACGGGCCTGACGTGGGGCGACATCTCCGACGAGGCCACGCCGAACCTGCATGCCTTCGCCGAGAAGTCCGCCGGCGCGAACCTCGTCGTGCGGACAGTGACCGAAACGACATGCCCGGCCCAGGGCTGGATGGGCCTCGGCGCGGGAATGCGGCTGCCGCGCCCCGCATCGGGATGCGTCGCCCCTCTTCGCACGGGCCGCGCCGCCCTCGCCGGATTCCCCGAAGAGACCGCCGCAATGCCGCCCGAGGCACGCGCCAGCTTCGGCTCGATCGCCGAAGGGCTCGACCCGAAGCAGGTTCTCGCAATCGGCGACGGAGCGGCCCTTGCGCTCGCCGACGACAAAGGCCGCGTTCGCGCACGGATTCCCGAGCTTTCCGGCGACGGCGCCCGCAGCGCTTCCGCCGTCGCGCAGGCCTACTCCGCGTCCGGCGGCGCCCAGGCGCGCCTCGTCGTCGCCGACCTTGGAAGCGTCCTCGGTTCCAAGGCGTGGCCCGAAAACACGCGGGCCTCCAAGCTCGAAGCCATCGCGAGCTTCTTCACTGCGCCTCGCACCGAACCGACCACGGCGATGCGCGCCGAAATCGCCCGGATCGACGCGGCCTTCGGCCGGCTCCTTTCCGCCATCGACGCCGAAGCCCCGAACTCGAAGATTCTCGTCGCCTCCGTTGCCGACCGCCAACCCGAACGCCCCTCCCTCCAGTTCTTCGCCGCGCGCGGCCTCGACGGCAAGGCCAGCCTCCCCGCGCTCGTCGCCTCGGCAAGCACCCAGACCGCAGGTCTCGTCCAGCTCACCGACCTTGCCCCGACCGTCCGGCTCCTTTCCGGCGCAAGCCCCGCCTCCCGCGCCGGAAACGGGCAGGCGCCCCTCGTCGCCTCCCGACCGGCCACGGATCTTCCCCGCGAACTCGCCGACGCCGCCGCCCGCGCCCTGCAAGCCAACGCCTGCGTCGGCCCCTTCTTCACCGTCCTGCTCGTTCTCGCCGTCGCCTCCGTCGCCTGCGCAACCCGCGCCCTGCGGCGCGAAGCGGCATCCGCGCGCCAGCTCCAGCGGACCGCCGAACTCGGCGCCTTCGCCGCCGCCGTCCCGGTCGCCTCCATCCTCGCAAACCTTGTCCCCTGGTGGCGCTCGGGCCATCCCAGGGCCACCCTCGCCGCCGCCATCGCGACTATCGCCGCCCTCATTGCCCTCGCCGCGACATCCCGCCGCTCCTGCGCGCGCCCCGGCACCGTGATGGCGAGCGTCGGCGGCCTCGGCTTCGCCGTCCTCGGCCTCGACCTTCTCGCCGCGCGGCTCGCCCACGCCACTTCCCTCCAGACCGCCTCCATGCTTGGAACACGACCCCAGACCGGGTTCCGCTTCTACGGCATGGCGAACCTGACCTTCGCCACCTTCGCCGCCGGCCTCGTGCTCCTGCTCGCCGTCGCCGCCGCGCGCCTGAAAGCCGCAGGCCGCACCCGGGACGCAGGAATCCTCGTCGTGACGCTCGGCACGCTCGCCGCGCTCGCCGACGGCCTCTCCCTCGTCGGCGCGGACTTCGGCGGGCCGCCCGCAATCGTGGCCGCAACCGGGCTCATGTTCCTCGTCGCCACCGACAGGCCCCGCACCGTCGCACGCCTCGCCCTCATCGGCCTGCTCGCCCTCGCCTCAAGCATCCTGTTCGTCCTGCTCGACTCCCTGCTTCCCGCCTCGCGGCAGTCGCACCTGGGAAACCTCGTTCCCAGCGCGCAAAACGGCAGCCTCGGAACCATCGTCGCCCGCAAGCTTTCCCTGCTCGCCTTCGGCCTGCCCTGGCCCGTCGCCCTCGCAGCGCTCGCCGCAATCCTTGTCCTCGCCGCGTTCGCCCTGCGCTCTCTGCGTTCAGGACGCCTCGCCGCGCTCGGCTTCCTGCGCCCCGCGCCCGCCGCGCACGTCGAAAGCTCCGCGGGGCTTCTCCACGAAACGATCCGCCTTGCGAGCATCGGCCTCGCCGCCGTGCTCGCCGTTTCCTTCGCGATGAACGATTCCGGGCTCGCGATTCCGCTCACCGGGCTTGCCGTCGCCCTGCCCGCAATCGGCGCAGACAGGGCGCTCCAGGCGCGCCGCGCGGCCCTTTCAGGTGCCGGCCTCAACCCCGAAAGGCATTGAACGGCCGATAGTCGACGCTCGGCGCGCCGTGCCGATCCTCTTCGAGAACCCCCACGCCGCGCAGACGCCGCGACACGACCGCCCGCAAAACCCCCAGATACTGCCTGCCGCGGTGAAGGTTCCCCGCAAGATCGTTCTTCGAGGCACGATGCTCGAGATCGCACGGAACCTCCTGCACCGTAAACCCCTTCGCAAGCAGGTCGATCGTCATTCCGACCTCGACGCCCCAGCCGGAGGCGAGCGGACAGGCCGCATCGAAGGCCTCTCGGGTCAGGCAGCGCTGGCCCGACAGCGGCTGGAACGCAGTCCAGCCGGTCGCCTTCTCGATGCTCGAACGGCCCAGGCCGACCACGAAGCCGTGCCCGCCGGCCCCCTCCTGGGGAGGCAGCGCCGCAATCGTGAAATCCGCCATGCCCGCCGCCACGGGCCGCACAAGCGGCGCCGTCTCCAGCGCGGACTCCCCCAGATCGGCGTCGATGAACAGGAGAAGATGGTCGGGAACGCCCGCCGTGTCGCGCATCGACACGATTGCCGCCCCCGTCTCCATCGCCGCCGCCTTGCCGCGGTTGACGGTGTGGCGCACCGCGACGGCACCGGCCGAACGGGCCACCGCAAGGGTATCGTCCTGCGAACCGTCGTCGACCACGACCACGAGGTCGACGCCGGGAATCGCGCGTGCGGCCCGGACCGTCGCCGCGATTCGCTCCGACTCGTCCATCGCGGGAATCACCACCGCGACCTTCTGCTCCGTTCCTGCCATCGTCCCTTCCCCTAACGCAAGGTCACCTGGCGCGAAACGAGGCCTTCTCGCGCCCGCTTTTCGTCGTAGCTCAACGGATCCGTGCTGGCCAGGGCCTCCTCGAAACGCTCCTCGAACTCGGCGAGCGCCTCGGGCAGCTCGTCCGCTTCGACGCCGCGCCGGAGCTCCCACACCGGGATGAACAGGCCGTAGGCGCGGAAGGCGCCCGCGAACTTCTTCGCGCCGTCGAAGTTGAGGGCGCGGGCGGCGCGCAGGCGGGCCAGCGCGTCGAGGATCGCGTCGGGCTCCTCGTGGCGCACCCACCGCAGGAACTCGCGGCTCATGCGGCACCAGTAGGCGCCCTTGCACCCCTCGACCTCGACGGTCGGCACAAGCCGGGAGCGTACGTCTTCGAGCGCCTCGCGATTCTCCGGCTTTTCGGCTTCGTCGGGCGTCATCCAGTATGCCGGCTCCTCGAACAGTTCGAGTTCGCCGAAGGAGGCGACGACCCCGCCGAGCCTCGGGCCGCGTTCGGGCAGGTCCGTCTGATGGTAGAACTCGCCGGGCTTGAGCTTCAGGCCGGCGATGATGCGCGAGGCGAGGTCGAGCGAGGCGTCCGGGGAGGATGTCGCCACCTGCATGGCGACAAGCAGCATGCCGTCCTCGCGGCGCAGGGCCGCCGCCAGCTGCGGAAGAATCGTCGCAATGAGGATTTCCTCGGAGCCGTGTTCTTTCGCGAGGGTCGCGGGCATCGTCGCGAGCGGGAGAAGTTCGCGCATCGCCACCAGTTCCGCCTCGCGTTCAAGCCCCTCGAAGGGGCGGGCAACGAATTCGATGTCTTCGCGTCGCTGAGCCATGTCGCTCCGTTTCTCTTTGTGCGACGCGGGACCCGAATGCCCGCGTCGGCTGGCTGGTGCGGCGCGCCGGCAGGCCCGGCGCTGCCACAAGCCTACGCGGTTTGCGGTGCCGCCGGCCCGAAACCGCGCGCGAGAACGGCCACCGTCGGGTGCCGCATCGGGGGAGCGTCCCCGGGCCGTATCAAAGGGGTCTGACCCCTTTGATACGCGCATGCGCCTACGGGATGCGCACCGCGAGCGCGCCATGCTCGACGGTGGCCGTCACTTCGCGCGCAAAACCAAGCAGGTCGCCGTCGGCCTCGACCTGCTCAAGGGTCTCGGTTTCGACCGTAATCGAACGCGAACGGCGAATTTCGAGCGAGCCCACCTCGGGCAGAACCTTCTCCGCCACGGATTCGGCGGCCCCGATGCCCTGGAGGCTCACCCGGCGCACGAGGTCGCCCCACCCGATCAGGCCGCCTTTCGTATCCATCACGGTAATGTCAAGCCAGCCGTCGTCGGGCCGCGCATTCGGGGCGAGCACGAAGCCGCCCGCGAGCTCGCCGCAATTGGCGAACATGACCGAGCGGGCCTCGACCTCCACGCTCGACCCTCCGGCGCGGATGCGGCCGCGAAGTTTGCGGTCGCGCAGATGCTGGATGCCGGAGACGAGATAGGCGCTCCAGCCAAGGGAGGATTTCAGGTTCGGGTTCGCCCCGGCCATGACTTCGGCATCGAAGCCGATGCCGGAAATCACGAGGAACGGCACGCTGCCCTCGAATACGAGGCCGCCCGCGCCAAGAATCGCCTCGCGTTCGCCGGCAGGCAGTTCCGGCGCGAAGAGACGGCACATGTCGAGTGCGCGGGTGCGGCCGGTAAGCGCGATTTCGGCGAGGCGACGGCGGTTTCCGAGAGGAAGGTCGAGGTTGCGGGCCAGCAGGTTGCCGGTTCCGACGGGCAGGAGCCCCAGCGGCACGCCGGTTCCCGCGAGCTCGCCCGCGACGAGCCTGACGGTGCCGTCGCCGCCGGCGGCGATGACGAGGGCGGGCGCAAGGGCGAGAGCCTTGCGCGCCTGGCCGGCTCCGGGGTCTTCGACGGAGGTGGGAATCCAGACGGTTTCGGGGTATCCGGCAGCGGCCGCGGCGGCGTCGACCTCGGCGCGAAGGGCCTGCCAGTCGGCCTTTTTCGACGGATTGTAGACGACGGCGACCGGACCGGAGTCATGCTGCGGGGCGCCTGTGATCGCGATCGGCCCTTCGCGGGAACGCTCGGCTTCCATGCGCCACACGGCGAGGCGGGTCCGCCAGGCGACGACGAGGGCCGCGATGGCCACCGCGAGCGCAACGATTGCGATTCCGAGTGCCCACTTCATGGGTCCAGCCTAGCGTCTGCCCCGCCTTCTGCATGGCCGAACGGTCGGGGACGGCGACGCGGCATGCTCCGAAGGATGCCTGCCTTGCCGGACCGGGGCGACACGGCGGCGTTTCGCGGGTCTCGCACGCACCCGCGTCGCCAACCGACGCCCCGGGCGCGACCCGGACTTTCACGCGAGGGCAAGCCGCAGACCGCCCGACGCAAGAAGGCCCGCACCCGCGTCGCCCGGTTTCGCGGGTCTCGCACGCACCCGCGTCGCCAACCGACGCCCCAAACGGCGCGCGGCCCGAAAGCCGAAGCCTCCGGGCCGCCCGTCGCCGGCACCGAAACCCCAGGGCCTACTCGTAGATGGCCTTGAGATCCACGCGCTTGGCGATGGCTTCGCGCGATTCCATCATGCCGGTGTAGCTGGGCATGAGATATGTGGGCCTGGACGTGGCTTCGAGCTTGTCAAGCAGCGCCTCGTTGTCCGGCAGCACCACGACGTCGGCCTCGGCGAAGCCGGCCTTGACCAGGCGCGCGGCGAGCACGTCGGCTTTCATGCCGGTGACGTACACGGTGCCGAAGCGCTCGGCCTGGGCGGCGAGCTTTTCAAAGTTGACGTCCTCGATCCAGGACACGTCGGTGCCGTCGGCGATGCGGTTGTTGAGGATGAAGGCGAGCTGGACCTCGCGGTCGTCGCCGGCCAGCATGTTGATGACCTGGTTGTAGCCGGCGCCGTTCTTGACGAGCAGCATGCGCAGCTTCGTTGCGCCGAGCGCGATTTCCTCGGCGCGGCCGAAGCCGACCTGGAAGTCGGCGAGGGATTCGAGGATCGTCGAGGTGGCGACGCCGCTCGCCTTGGCCGCGGCCGCCGCGGCGGCGGCGTTGTAGATGTTGTAGGCGCCGGGCACGCAGATGCCGGCCTCGTGCTCGTCGCCGTCGATGGCGAGGCGGACCTTGGACGAATCCATGCCGGAGGCGAGGATTTCGGTGACGGCGACGTCGGGCTCGGTGCGGGCGTAGCCGCAGCCGGGGCAGGACCAGCCGCCGAGGTGGCCGAAGGTGCGGAAGGAGTATTCGAGGTCGGCGCCGCACTTGATGCAGGTGGGGGCGTCGGACTTTTCGGCGAGTTCGCCTTCGTAGGCGGGGGTGTCGAGGCCGAAGCGCACGACCTTGTTGGGGACGTTCTCGCCGAGGGAGGAGGTCAGGGAGCAGTCGGCGTTCAGGACAAGGGTCGCTTCGGGCATGAGGTCGACACCGGAGCGGATCTTGGCAACGATGTTCTCGATGGTCCCGAAGCGGTCGAGCTGGTCGGCGAAGATGTTGGTGACGACGAGCGTTTCGACGGGCATGTTGGGGCCGACGAGGTGCAGATGGGCTTCGTCGCATTCGACGACGGCGTGCGTGTACTTCGAGGCGCCGGACAGCGAGGCGTTTTCGACGAACATGCCGGCGATGCCCCATTCGACGTTGGCGCCGGCCTTGTTGGAGAAGTAGCGGTAGCCGGAGCGGGCGAAGGTTTCCTCGATCATGCGCGAGGTGGTGGTCTTGCCGTTCGTGCCGGTCACGACGGTGACGCGCAGGCCCTTGGAGACCTTGGCGAGGATCTGCGGGTCGAGCTTGAGGGCGATGCGTCCGGGCAGGGTGGTGCCGCCCTTTCCGAGGCGACGCAGGACGGGGGCGATGGCCTTGACCGCGGCGATGGCGAGCTTTGTTCTGATCATGAGGCGAGTCTATCTCTCGACCTCAAGAGGGCTTGCCCGCTCCCGTGTGCATTTCGCGACGCGGAAGCCAGGGGCATGTCGCAAAGGGGACAGGCCAGCGTCGCATCGGGGACGGTCCCCGTTCCCGGCACCCGGCTCTCCCGCCTGCGCAAACAACCGGGGCGACGATTTGAACAACGTGCCGGTTCCCGTCCCGGCCAGATCCGGGCATTCTTCTGGGACGGCTCCTTCCCGCAACTTTGGCATCGCGGCATATCGCATGCGAAACCGTCGACGAAACGCCGCAAGGCCAAAGTCGTCGAGCAGGCGGCCGGTCCGGCCCGTCGCGCCTTCCCGCGCCGTCCTGCGTGCGCCCGATGCGCCCGGAGGCCAGACCCGATAGGCTGGCCCCGGAAGCCTCCAAGCGAAAGGATTCGCCATGCCCACTCCGTCCGAAAACCTCGCCGCCCTTGGCCTTGAACTGCCGAACGTCGCCGCCCCGGTAGCCGCCTACACGCCGGCCGTCGTCGACCGCGGCGTCGTGCGCACCTCCGGCCAGCTGGCCTTCGTCGATGGCGAACTGGCCTGCACCGGAGCCGTCGGCGAGGGCGGCACTTCTCCCGAGACGGCCGCGCAGGCCGCCGAGGTCTGCGCCTTGAACTGCCTGGCCGCCGCCGCGCAGGCAGCCGGCGGACTCGACAGGCTCGCCGGCTGCGTCAAGGTCGTCGGCTTCGTCAGCTCGAAGCCGGACTTCTTCGGCCAGCCCGCCGTCGTCAATGGCGCCTCCGAGCTGTTCGGGAAGGTGTTCGGCGACGCTCACGCCCGTTCGGCCGTCGGCGTCGCGGCGCTGCCGCTGGACGCTTCGGTCGAGGTCGAGGCGGAGTTTGCCCTTGCCTGACACGCTCGACACCTTCGAGGCCGCCGTCGTGTTCCTGCGTTCGCGCTTCGAGGGCGACGCCGCCTGCGAAGCCCACATGCGCTTGCGGGTTCCCGTCGCGCCGGCGCGGACCGAGGGGCGGGACGACGCGGGTTCGGGCGCGACGCGGGCCGCAGCCGGTCCCGACGCTGGTTTCGGTGCCCCCGCAACCCATCCGGCCACCGTCTATCACGGGCGTTCGGTCGGTGCCAGGGCGAGCGAGCGCGTGCATGTGGCGGCGCCGCTGCTCGGAGTTGCGCGCGAGCGCGCGCTCGATGCCGCCACGCTCATGGATTCCATGCCGGTCGGCGGCTTGCGCCTGCTTGGCGAACACCTGCACGTCCACGATTCGCTTCCGCTGCCGGGCGTGGATCCCGCCACGCTGGAGGCGACGGTTCGGCTCGCGGCTGCCGAGGCCGCGACGTTGGTTGCGGAGCTGGCAGGCACGCCGCCCACCTGAACCTCCCGTTTGGGGACGGGCCCCAAAACGGAGAAACCTCCCGAACGGGGCCCGTCCCCAATCGGGAGGGAGCGAGAGCGGCGAGAAGGAGACACGATGTTCGGAAAGAAGAACCGTCCGCTCGGCTCGGTCGAACGCCTCGAAGACCTCCTGCTCGGCATCGCCGGGGCCACGGACGCCCCCGGCGGCGCTCTGCGCGTCGAAATTCCCTTCCGCGGCGAGAAGCGCGCCGGCGAGGTGTTCGTGCGTTGCGCCGAGGTGTCCGGGCTCGGCCCGGTTGCGCACGTGAGCGCCCCGATTTCGCATGCGGCGACCCCGGATGCCGTCGCCGCGATTCTCGACGAGACTTCCCGGCTCGCAATAGGCGACGTCGCGGTCGCGAACGGCAAACTCGAGCTTCGCGCAACAATCGCCTTCGCGCGGGCGACGTACGCCGACGTCGTCGCCCTGTTCGCCCCGCTTGCCGCCGCCGCGGACGAACTCTCCCGCCCCCTCCCCTAAACGATTTTTTTGGGGGGGGGGTGCCCCTATGTTGTTTGTCAAGTCTTAGGCGGCTAGTTTGGTGGGTTTGTTTTCGTAGAAAGTGCCGTCTCTGAGCATGGCGTGTAGGACGGCGGTTCTTCGGTGGGCGAGGGCGATGAGGGCTTGGTTGTGTCGTTTTCCTTGGCTG
>CACYEE010000036.1 GCA_902773415.1 uncultured Actinomyces sp. | reverse complement strand
GGCGCCGGAACCGGGCTCAGGCGTCGGCGTCCAAGGCAAGCAGATCCGCAGGCGTCTCCGAACGCACAAGCCAGCGCGCCTGGCCGTCGCGAACCGCCACGACTCCCGGACGCGGCAGCATATTGTAGTTCGAGGCCATCGAACGCCCGTAGGCGCCCGTGGCCGGCACCGCAAGAAGGTCGCCGGGGGCAAGCTGGGCCGACAGCGCGACGTCGCGAACCACGATATCCCCGCTCTCGCAATGCTTTCCGACCACGCGCGTGCGCACCGCGTCGTCGCTGGGGCGGCGCGAAGCGAGCGCGCACGTGTAGTCCGAGCCGTAGAGCGCCGGGCGGATATTGTCGCTCATGCCGCCGTCGACGGAAACGTAGCGGCGTGTCGTGCCGTCCTCAAGCTGCACGGGCTTGATCGTGCCGACCGTGTACAGCGTGAGGCAGGCAGGCGCGGCAATCGAACGGCCCGGTTCGATCGACACGTGCGGGGCGGGCAGGCCCGTCGCCTCGACGTTCGCCCGCACGGCCGCAGCGAGCGCCGTCGCGTATTCGACCGGAGCGGGCGCGAGGTCGTCAAGCACCGTGTAACGCACGGCGTAGCCCCCGCCGAAATCGATTTCGGGAATCTCGCATCCAAGCTCGCGCATGGCGGCGGCGCGAAGGGCAAGCGTCGCCTCGGCCGCACGGGAAAAGGCGTCGAGGTTGAGAATCTGCGAACCGATATGCGAATGCAGGCCTGCAAGTTCGAGGCTTGCCGACGCCAGGGTTTCCTCGATGGCGCGCCGGGCGGTTCCGGCCGCAATCGACAGGCCGAACTTCTGGTCCTCGTGGGCGGTGGCGATGAACTCGTGGCCGCCGGCATGCACGCCCGTCGTCACGCGGAGCATGATCGAGGCCTTCTGGCCGCGCCCGGCCGCGATCTTCTCGACGAGCGCAAGCTCGGCAAGGGAATCGACGACGAGGTGGGCGACGCCCGCGTCGAGCGCCATCCCGATTTCGCGCACGGACTTGCCGTTGCCGTGCAGGCCGAGCAGTCGGCCGGGGATTCCGGCGCGCAGCGCGGTTTCGAGTTCGGTTTCGGAACAGGTGTCGATTCCCAGGCCTTCCTCCCCCATCCACCGTGCGACGCCGACCGACAGGAAGGCCTTGCCGGCGTAGAACACGTCGGCTCCGGCGAGGCCCGCAAAGGCCTGGTCCATCGCCCGTTTCCATGCGGCGGCGCGCCCGCGCATGTCCGCCTCGTCGATGACGAACAGCGGAGTGCCGAACTCTGCGGCGATCTGCGCGGCAGGCACCCCGGCAATCTCGAAGGCGCCCGAGGCGTTTCGGGCCACGCTTACGGGCCAGATGCCCACCGGCGAACCATCGGGTTCGGGAGCGGCAATGTTTTCGAGGGAGACAGGCATGGGGTGTCCTTTCGTTCGTTTCGGGCACGACGCCGTGCCCGGAAGCCTTGCGTCGCCACCCGCCCGGCATGCGGCGGCGCGGGGCACGGCCTGTGCCGATTATTCCCTACCGGGACGCACTCGCGCGAGCTTTTCCACGCCCGCGTCGTCCCGCCCGTCTCGCGCCACGGCCCGAACCCGCCGCATATCGCGCATCGCAGACGAAACGCGCCTCGCCCATTCACGCAACAATCGTTCGATAGCCGATCGCGGATCCGGCAACGCCGACGGGGCCGCATCAAAAATGCCCGAAGGCGGACGGGGCGGATTCGGCACGGCCTTCCGATGTCCGCCCCGTCCGCGTGTGCAGGTCAGAGGTCTGGGGGCCGCATTGGGGACGGTCCCCAATGCGACACTGGCCTGGCCCCTTTGCGACGCCCGAGGCGGGACGCCCTTATGAGACCAGCCCCCTTGCGAGACAGCCCCGCCACGCGGGCCGGCCGTGCGGACCTGCCAAAGGCGGCAGGCGCCCATCGCAGGGCGCGCCCTGCCTCACATCCGTTCGGGGGCGTTCACTCCGAGCATCGTCAGGCCGTTGGCGAGCACCTGCCGCGTCGCGTCGTTGATCCACAGGCGCGTGCGGTGCAGGTCGGTGACTTCCTCGTCGGCGCGCGGGGTCACGCGCGCCTTGCCGTACCACGTGTGGTAGGCGCCGGCGAGCGTTTCGAGATAGCGGGCCACGCGGTGCGGCTCGCGAAGGGCGGCCGACTGGGCCACGATTTCGGGGAAGCGGGCGAGCTCGCCGAGAAGCTCGGAATCGGGCGCTTCGAGCAGGTCGGGGGCGAAGCCGTCCTCGCGCGCTACCGAGTGCTCGGCGGCATTTCGGGCCACGGAGCAGGTGCGGGCGTGGGCGTACTGCACGTAGTAGACGGGGTTGTCGTTCGTGCGCGAGGCGAGAAGGTCGAGGTCGAGGTCGACCGTGGTGTCGACGCAGGCGCGCACGAGCGAATATCGGGCGGCGTCCACGCCAACGGCATCGACAAGGTCCTCGAGGGTCACGACGGTGCCGGCGCGCTTGGACATGCGCACGGGGCTGCCGCCGCGAAGAAGGTTGACGAGCTGGCCGAT
>CACYEE010000035.1 GCA_902773415.1 uncultured Actinomyces sp. | reverse complement strand
GCCGCCGGCGTCGCCCTCGCCTACAGGATGTACGTGCTCCGGCCGGTGCCCAGGCGTCCTTTGCCCGCCGGCGAGTTCGTCACCGCCGCGCGCCGCGACCTCTATCAGGACACGGTCAACGAGACGCTCTTCATGAAGCCCGGCCTTGCCATCGCGAAGGCCGTCGGCGCCCTCGACTCGAACCTCGTCGACGGAATCGTCGAGGGGACCGGTTCGGCGGCCCAGGGCCTCGGCAAGATCGTCGGCAGGTTGCAGAACGGCTACGCCCGCTCCTACGCCGCCTACATGGCCATCGGCGCGATCGTCATGCTCGTCATCGCCCTGGCGGCCAGGATCTGAGGAGGAGAAGAAACATGATTACATTGATGATCGGCTTCGCAGCCGTCGCAGCCCTGCTGTTGTGGCTCGTCAAGCCCGTTCACCGTTTCGCGCGCGAATACGGAATCGTGGCCTCCGCCGCGATTTTCGTCGCCTACCTCGTCATGGCCTTCGGCTTCGACCCTGGCCGGGCCGGGGAAGTCCAGTTCGAGGAAACCTTCGCGTGGATTCCGCAGATCGGCGTCTGCCTTGCCTGGGGCCTGGACGGCATGGGCCTGGTCATGGTCGGCCTTGCGGCCTTCCTCGTGCCGGTCGTGCTTCTGGCCGCATGGGACGAGCTCGAAAACGAGACGGCGGGGCATGCAGCCGGATACGTCGCGTGGATTCTCTTCCTCGAAGCCATCATGATCGGCATCTTCGCCGCCCGCGACGTCTTCCTCTTCTATGTGCTCTTCGAGCTCATGATCATCCCGATGTACTTCCTCATCGGCCGCTACGGCGGGCGCGAACGGCGCCACGCCGCCATCAAGTTCCTGCTCTACTCGCTGGTCGGCGGGCTCGTGATGCTCGTGGGCGTCGTGGGGCTCTACGTGCTTGGCCCCGGCGGCAAGCAGGGCTACATGGTTTCTTCCTTGACGGGAGCGATTGGGGAAGGCACCGCGCAGGACCTTCTTTTCTGGTCCTTCTTCATCGCCTTCGCGATCAAGGCTCCCATGTTCCCGGTCCACACGTGGCTGCCCGACACGACCGCCGAGTCGCGTCCGGGGGTTTCGACGCTGCTCGTCGGCGTGCTTGACAAGATCGGCGCCTACGGCATGATCGCGTTCTGCCTGCCGCTCTTTCCGCAGGCCACGGCCGAGTTCGCTCCGGCAGTCATGCTCCTTGCCGTGGTTTCCATCATCTGGGGCGGCTTCGCGGCGATCGCCGCATCGAACCTCATGAGGCTTGTCGCCTTCACCTCGGTGTCGCATTTCGGCTTCATGATTCTCGGAATCTTTTCCGGCTCCGAAGTGGCCTTGGCCGGCGCGATTCTTTACATGGTCGCCCACGGCGTCGCCACCGGAGCCATGTTTCTCGTCACCGGGTTCCTTGGCCGGCGCGGCAACACGTACGACATCGACGCCTACGGCGGCTGGCAGCGCGTCACGCCGCTCATTGCCGGCGTCTTTCTCGTTGGCGGCCTGGCGACGATCGCCATGCCCGGCCTGTCCGGGTTCGTCCCCGAATTCATGGTGCTTGCCGGAACCTTCACCGAACACAAGGCGCTGGCCGGCGCAGCCGTGTTCGGCATGATTCTCGCGGCCCTTTACATCCTGTGGCCCTACCAGCGGATCTTCACCGGCCCCGTGCCGGCCGACGCCGCTGCCCATTCCGACATGAACGGCATCGAAAGGATCGTGTCGGCCATTCTCGTCGTCGCGATGCTTTGCCTCGGCTTCGTGCCCGGCGGAGTGCTCGACGCGGTTCGCCCTGTCGCCGCCGCGTCCGTGGCCGCCCTGACCGACGCCTCCGAGCCGGGCGAAGCGGGGGCCGCCGAGGAGCAGGCGGAGACGCCGGGCGAAGAGCCTGCCGAAGAGGAACAGGCCGGCGAAGAGCCTGTCGAGGATGCGGCGGACGAAAATCCTGCCGAAGAGGAACAGGCCGGCGACCGGCCGGCCGAAGAACAGCCCGAGGCCGAGGAACCCGCCGAAGAGGAACCCGCCGAGACCGACGCCGAAGCTACGGAAGAAGGGAGCGCGGAGTAATGAACACGCTTGCCGCACCCGCAATCGAATGGGGCGCCCTCGCCCCGATCGCCATCGTCCTCCTCGCCGCCGTTCTCGGCCTGGCCATCGAGACCTTCGTGCCCCGCAAGGCACGGCGAGTCTCCGAAATCGTGCTGACGCTTCTCGCGCTCGGCGTCGCCCTTGCCGCTTCCGTGTGGCGTCTGACCGTCGTGCTTGGCCCTGGCGGCGGTCCCGTTTCGATTTTCAAGGCCCCCGAGGAGGGGATGGACGTCGGAACCCTCATCGAGGACGCGCCCGCGCTCGTATTCCAGTTCCTTATCCTCTTCTCCGCGCTGCTTGCCGTGCTCGTCATGGCCGACCGCACCGCAACGGGCGAAGGAGCCTTCGCCGCCTCCGCGGCAACCGAGCCGGGTTCGTACGAGGAACGCGAGGTCACCGAGGCGGGATTCGCCCAGACGGAGATCTTCCCGCTCGTCCTCTTCTCGGTGGCCGGCATGATGGCCTTCGCCGCGGCCGGCGACATGCTGACCCTCTTCGTCGCGCTCGAACTGCTGTCCCTGCCGCTTTACGTGCTCACCGCCACGGCCCGCCGCCGTCGCGCCCTGTCCCAGGAAGCAGCCATGAAGTACTTCCTGCTCGGCGCCTTCTCCTCCGGCTTCTTCCTCATGGGCATCGCATTCCTCTACGGATACGCCGGCTCGGTGAACCTCTATGCGCTTGCGGTCCTGCCCAAGAGCGCGAACCCGCTTCCCGACACGGTGCTTGTCATGGGCGTCGTGCTTGCGCTTGTCGGTCTCCTGTTCAAGATCGGGGCCGTGCCGTTCCATGCGTGGACGCCCGACGTGTACCAGGGCGCCCCGACTCCGATCACGGGTTTCATGGCGGCCGGAACGAAGATTGCCGCCTACGCGGCGCTCCTGCGGTTCGTCTACCTCGTCGGCCACAACGTCGCCTGGGAAATCACGCCTTTCATGTGGATCGTCATCGTGGCGACGATGCTTGTCGGCACCGTGCTCGGCATCGTCCAGAAGGACGTCAAGCGGATGCTCGCCTACTCGTCGATCGCTCACACCGGTTTCATGCTCATCGCCGTCGTCGCCTTCAACGAAATCGGCATCGCCTCGATTGCCATGTACATGGCCGCCTATTCGCTGGCCTCCGTCGGCGCCTTCGGCGTCGTGACGCTCGTGCGCGAACGTGGCGAGGGCGGCGCGATTCTCGGGGAGGCGACGAAACTGGCCTTCTGGCGAGGCCTGGGCCGCACGAACCCCGCTCTTGCCGTGGCAATGACGGTCTTTCTGCTCTCCTTCGCGGGCATTCCGCTCACGGCTGGCTTCATGGGCAAGTTCCTCGTGTTCTCGGCGGGCGTTTCGGCGGGCCACACGTGGCTTGTCGTGCTGGCGGTGCTCGCTTCGGCGGCTACGGCCTTCTTCTACTTCCGTCTGGTCCTGCTCATGTTCGTCGAGCAGCCGAGCAGGAAGACGCTCGTTGTCGATTCCGAGGGACCCGCGCTCGTGGCTATCATGGTGGCGGCGATTCTCACGATGCTTCTTGGCATCGTGCCGTCGCCGCTTCTGTCCCTTCTTCAGAATGCGACGGTTTTCCTCCTGTGAGCATGAATTTCGGGGTCGGGGCGCTTGCAGCCCGCCTGTCTGCCCGCCTGTCCGCCCGCATGGCCGAGGTCGAAACGGTTCTCGCCGGCGAGGTGCGTCTCGACGACCTTCAGGTCGATCCCGTGCTCGCGCATCTTGCCGAGGCTGGAGGCAAGCGCCTGCGCCCGCTTCTCGTGCTGCTTTGTTCCGAGCTGGGACCCGATGCGGATGCCGAGGGCGTTTGCGATGCCGCGGTGGCCGTGGAGCTGACCCATCTTGCCTCGCTCTATCATGACGACGTGATGGACGATGCTCCGATGCGTCGCGGCGTGCTGTCGGCGCAGGAGAAGTTCTCGAATTCGATGGCGATTCTTGCTGGCGACGTGCTGTTCGCGCGGGCTTCGGCCGTGGTTTCCCGGCTGGGGCCGAAGGCGGTGCTTTGGCATGCGGAGACTTTCGGGCGCCTGTGCCGGGGCCAGCTTCACGAGACGCTTGGGCGGGCTTCGGGGCAGACGCAGCGCGACTACTATATTGGCGTGCTTGCGGACAAGACGGGTTCGCTCATTGCCGCTTCGGCGCGATATGGCGTGTTCTGTGCCGGCGGGCCGGACGGGCTGGGGGAGCAGGTGGCCCAGTGGGCCGAGCGCGTGGGCGTGGCTTTCCAGCTTGCCGATGACGTGCTCGACATCCGTTCCGATGGCGAGGATTCGGGCAAGACGCCCGGCACCGATCTGCGCGAGGGCGTGGACACCATGCCGGTCATTCTTCTGCGCGAGGCGGAGGCGGCGGGGCGCATCGACGCCGAGGGTGCCGAGATTCTGCGGATTCTCGGCAGCGGCGAGCTCGGTTCGGACGAGGTTCTGTCCGATGTCGTGGCGCGTCTTCGGGCGCATTCCTGTCTTGGGGAGACTGCTGCGATGGCGCGCGAGTGGGTGGCCGAGGCGGAGACGTATCTTGCCGGCCTTCCCGAAGGCGAGGTGAAGGATGCGCTGCTTGCCTTCGGTCGCGCCACCGTCGACCGCGCCTCCTGACCTCCCGTTTGGGGACGGGCCCCATTCGGGAGGAATCTCCGGCTTGGGGACGGGTCAGGCGGTGCGCGACGGGCGGGGGCGCGGCCTTCGTGGCGATTGGGGACCTCGCCCATGCAGCGCCGAACGGATCCGCCATTCGCTTGCGCCTGTCGTCTTCATGATTTGGGACCGTGTCAGGCCTGCATCCTTCAGCCTGGCCAGGGCGGCTTCCTGGTCCTGGTCGTCCAGCATCCGAAAGGCCCGGCGAGGGGCGCGTCCAAGCTGGGCTTCGGCGATGCGATGCGCCATCGCGTCGTCAACGGCGAAGCCGGCGGGCTTCCAGCCGTGCGCATGGCGCGAGATGTCGAATCCTTCCGACGCCTTGGCAAAGCCCGCCTCCGATCCGAAAATCCCGAGAATCGATTCGACGTCGCACATGGTGCCGCGTCCTGTGGCATATTCCTGGTAGCTGGACCACGGATACCGGTCGGCGCGGCATATTCCGGCCTCCTCGGGGTTCGAGTGGACGTAGCGGATCGCGGTGATGAGGTATGCGTCCGTCTCGATGGGCTTTGAGGCGAACCTGTCGCGGAAAACGTGGCCGACGCGCTTTGTCGTCGAGTTGAACCATCCGGCGTAGATGGTTTGAAGCCGATGCATGAACGGCGCGAGGTTGCCGTGTTCGTCGTGCACGACGAGGTGGGCGTGGTTGCCCATGAGGCAGTAGGCATGAAGGGAGAGCGGGTGCGTGTCCTGCGCTTCGAGGGCGACGGCGAGCAGGCGACGCTTTGCGGCATCGGTGGGAAAGACGGTCTGTTTTCCGTTGCCTTGGAACATGACGTGGTAGTAGCCGGATTCGGAGCGCGCACGAGGCTGGCGGGGCATGGCATTCCTTTCGGTGAGGGCTGGTGGGCGTGTTTGGTGCCCATTGCTGTCGTTTGGTGAAATCCTATGCCGTTTGCTGTGGCGGATTTTGGGTTGTCCACAGGAAAATGGGGTGTCAACAGGCCGATTGAGGCAAGTCTGTGCTTTTGGCCGGTCTTTGCGGGTGCCTGTGGATATGGGCGCGGCGGTTCTTCGCGTGCCCTGTTGCGACAGGCTGTGCGGCGCGGGTGCCCCGTTGCCGAAACGGGCCTGCGGGTGGGGCAATTCATCGTCGGCGTAACGCCAAGTCGGGTGCCGGGGCGGGCGCGGAGCCTAGAATGGTGTTCGGTACGCCCGCGGCGGGCGCAAGTGGAAAGTCGGGTTCGCGTCGTCTTTCGGCGACGGCGGGCCTCGTCGGCCTTTCGGGCGTGGGCGGGGCCTGTCCCCTTTCGGGAGGATTCTCCCGTTTGGGGCCCGTCCCCAAAACGGAGGAGAAGAAGTCGTGGCCAAGCTCAAGCTGCTCAACAGGATTCTGCGCGCCGGCGAAGGCCGCACGCTCAAGAAGCTGCAAAACATCACGAAGCAGGTCGAGGCGTGGGGGCCGGCCCTGGAGAAGATGAGCGACGCCGAGCTCAGGGCCCAGACCGAAGAGTTTCGGAACCGGCTCGCCGGAGGCAAGGAAACCCTCGACGACATCCTTCCCGAATCTTTCGCCACCGTGCGCGAAGCCTCCGCCCGGGTGCTGGGCCTGCGCCATTTCGACGAACAGATCATGGGCGGCGCGGCCCTCCACATGGGAAATATCGCCGAAATGAAGACGGGCGAAGGCAAGACCCTCGTCGCCACGCTTCCCTCCTACCTCAACGCCCTGACCGGAGAGGGCGTCCACGTCGTCACCGTCAACGACTACCTTGCCTCCTACCAGAGCGACCTCATGGGCCGCGTCTACGAATTCCTGGGCCTGACCTGCGGCTGCATCCTCACCGGGCAGACCCCGGAAGAACGCCGCAGGCAATACGAGCGCGACATCACCTACGGCACGAACAACGAGTTCGGTTTCGACTACCTGCGCGACAACATGGCAATGCGCATCGAGGATTGCGTCCAGCGCGGCCACAATTTCGTGATCGTCGACGAGGTCGACTCGATTCTCATCGACGAGGCGCGAACCCCGCTGATCATTTCCGGCCCGGCCGAGGGCGACGCGAACAGATGGTACACGCCGTTTGCGCGAATCGCCGCCACGAAGCTCAAGAAGGATCTTCACTACGAGGTCGACGAGAAGAAGCGCACCGTCGGCATCCTCGAACCCGGAATCGACATTGTCGAGGACGAGCTTGGCATCGATTCGCTCTACGAGTCGGACAACACGCCGCTGATTTCCTACCTGAACAATGCGATCAAGGCAAAGGAGCTGTTCGAGCGGGACAAGGACTACATCGTCCAGAACGGCGAGGTGCTCATTGTCGACGAGCATACCGGCCGGGTGCTTCCCGGTCGCCGCTACAACGAGGGCATGCACCAGGCGATCGAAGCGAAGGAAGGCGTGGAGATCAAGGCCGAAAACCAGACGCTCGCAACGGTGACGCTCCAGAACTATTTCCGCATGTACAGCAAGCTGTCGGGAATGACGGGCACGGCGGAGACGGAAGCGGAAGAGTTCGCGTCGACCTACAAGATCGGAGTCGTTCCGATTCCGACCCACAGGCCGATGGCCCGCAAGGATCTCACCGATCTCGTGTTCCCCACGCGCGCCGGAAAGCTCCGCGCCATCGTCGAGGACGTGCGCCAAACCCACGAGACGGGCCAGCCCGTGCTCATCGGCACGGCGTCCGTCGAACATTCCGAGGAGCTTTCGGCACTCCTTCGCCGGGCCGGCGTGCCCCACAACGTCCTGAACGCCAAGGAACACGAACGCGAGGCGACGATCGTTGCCGAAGCAGGGCGAAAGGGCGCCGTCACCGTGGCCACGAACATGGCCGGCCGCGGAACGGACATCATGCTCGGAGGCAATACGGAGCATCGGGCGACGGAGGCGGTGGCAAGGCTTGGAATCGATCAGGACGAGAACCCCGACGAGTACAACGCCGCGTGGCAGGAGGCCCTGAAGCAGGCCGAGGAGGAGGTCAAGGCCGAGCATGACGAGGTGGTTGCGCTGGGCGGCCTGTACGTGCTGGGTTCCGAGCGCCACGAGTCGCGCCGCATCGACAACCAGCTTCGCGGCCGTTCGGGGCGTCAGGGCGATCCCGGCAGGTCCCGTTTCTACCTGTCCCTCGAAGACGACCTCATGCGCCTGTTCGCTACCGGTTTCGCGGCGCGGGCTCTCGATCCGTCGCGCTATCCCGAGAACGAACCGCTCGAGTTCAAGATGGTCGCGAATTCGATCGAACGTGCGCAAAACGCGATCGAGGCGCGCAACGCGGAGATACGGAAGAACGTTCTCAAGTACGACGACGTGATGGACGAGCAGCGCAAGATCGTGTACGGCGAGCGCCGCGAGATCCTTACGGGCAAGGATCTCGAGGAGACGATTGCCGGTTACCGAAAGTTCGTGGTCGAGGACGTGGTGATGGGCCATGTTCAGGGCGAGGAGGCCGATGATTGGAATCTCGAGTCGCTGTGGGTGGACCTGCGCGGCTTCTACCGGCCGAGTTTCGAGCCGGAGGAGATTGTCGATTCGGTGGGCGGAAAGGGCCGGCTTGACGTGGCGACGCTGGTTGGCGAGCTGATTGCGGACATGAACAACATCTATGCCGAACGGGAGGCGGAGTTTACGTCGGACCAGATGCGCGAGATCGAGAGGCTTGTGGTGCTGTCGTCCCTTGACCGCAAGTGGCGCGAGCATCTTTACGAGATGGATTACCTCAAGGAGGGCATCGGCCTGCGTGCGATGGCGCAGCGCGATCCGCTTGTCGAGTACAAGTCCGAGGGCTACGACATGTTCCAGGCGATGAGCGCCGGAATCAAGGAGGAGACGGTTCGTTCGCTCTTCCGGATTCCGACGCCGACGGAGCAGCGTGCGGCGCAGGAGCGGCAGGCCGCCGAGGAAGCGGAGCGCCGGCAAACGGCTGGCGTTCAGCGGGCCCAGGCTGCGCGCCTTGCGGTGACGTCCGCAGCGGGGGCGGGGAATGCGGAGCACGCGCTTGGGATTTCGCGGCCGAAGCCGGTGGCGAGGATGACGTACTCGTCGGCGGCGAAGGACGGTTCCGGCGCTTCGCGGACGACGAACGAGCGTGGCGAGGCGGTGCGTCCGAAGGGCGGTGCGGTCGGAGCTGCCGATGGCATGAACCGCGAACAGCGACGTGCGGCGCGAAGGGCGGCGAAGCGGCAGCGCTGAACGGATCCGGGGACGGGACTGTTTTCGTTCGTTTGAACGAATTTTGCCCCGTCCCCGAGCGGGCCGCGCGCTAGCCGATTTCCAGGGCCATGACACGCCAGCGCGCATGCCAGAATTCGAGCCTCATGGCAATCGCCCGAAACCGTTCGCCGTCGTGGGCAACAAGCGTGAGCTCGTGGGCGCGGGCATGAACCGCTTGGCTATGGACGCTCTTGATGCGGCCGTGCTGCCCCGCCGGCGCACGCCCCTTGATGCGCAGGGCGAGCATCGTGCGCCGCTCAAGGGCGGAAAACACGTCGGTGGCAAGCCACGGCCGGAGGCTGACGATGTTTCGTCGCCCGAGCAGAACGTCGATGCACGCGGCACCGAGCAGCGCGGCGGTCTTGCGCAGGTCGGGCGCGTCGGGCGGCAGCGGCGTGAGCAGGGAAACCGACACGTCGTCCCATTCGACGGAGCCGGGGTAGGGGACGGACATGCGGAAGCGGTCCCAGGAATCCGCGTCGGGAGTGCGCGGGTTTGCGGGGCGGGCGTACTGCGGGCGCGTGCCGGCCGATGCGGGGGCGCGTTCGGGCGTGCAGGACGTGGCGGCGCCTGCGGGTTCGCCGGGCAGCGGCGCAGGCGTCCCCATTCGCGGGGGCCGGCGAAGCGTGAGCTTTCTGGTGGGGCGCGGCGGCTTGCCGGATTTCGGGCGCAGTGTCGGGTCGGGCAGGCGAAGGGCGTAGGCGGGGAGTTCGTCGGCGGAACCGTTGAAGGGGCGCGGTGCGGAGGAAACCCGTTTGCGGGGCTTGTGGCCTGCGGCGGTGCGGGGGCGGGGCGCGGTGGCGAGTGCGGGGGTCATGGGAGGCATTCCTTTGCGATTGCGAGTTCTTGGCCTGGGCGGATGAGGTCGGGGTTGTCGGCGGTCGAAGGGTTGGCGGCAATCCACGCCTGGACGGCGCGGGCGATGTCGGCGTCGGGCGCTCCTGGCGGCAGGTGGCGTCGGGCGATGCTCCACATCGTGTCTCCGGGGCGGACGATGACCGTTTCGGCGTGGCGCTCGCCGCCGGTGTTCGGAAGCTGTGCCTGCGTGCCGGCGGCGTTTCGTGGGGGCGACGGGTCGCGGGCCTGCGTGCGGGGCGTTTCGGGAGCGACGTCGGGGTGTGCTTTTCGTGTTGGGTTGGCGGTGCGGGTTGCCTGCCGGGTCGCGTCCGCCCGTGCCTCCCGTGTCGGTTCTGCGGCGGGGTCCGCCTGCCCGGCCGGATCCGCGCCCCACCCGAGGTCGAGGACGACGGAGGGCTGCGAGTCTCCTCCGGCAATGCCGGCTTCGGCATTGCCGGCCGCAAGCGCGGGGGAAGGCACGAGCGTCGTGGCCAGGACGGCTGCCGCAAGGGAGCGGCGGACAGGAGGGATGGCGTACCGGCGCGCGAGGCGTACCGGCGCGCCCGTCGATCCGCGTTCGGCCAGTGCGAGGGCTCCGTAGGAGAGGCTTGCCCATGCGAGAAGGGCGCCTGCCGTCAGAAGGCATGACGCGGTGAGCAGGGTGGCGAGGGTCGCCGTCGATCCTTCCTGCGTCGGGGAGATTTCTGCCAGGAGCTGGCTTCCTGCGTGGGTGGCGAGGGCTGAGCCTGTTCCGGTTGCGGCACAGAGCAGTGGCGAGCGCATGTGAACTCCAGTTCTTGATGGTTTTGGGACGGCGACGTTGCCGTTTGCTGTCGTTTGGTGACGTTTTCACCTTTTCAGTCCGCACGTCCTTGAAGATGGGTATATGTACCGCCCCCTCCAAAGGGACGGACTTTTGTCCCATGCGAGCGAGATCTGTGGATAACGGAAGGGACAATGCGGAAAACGCGAGAAGAACCGCGGATAATTCCGGGCGCGAGAAATGCGCCCGCCAGACGCTCCGCTATGGTTGCCGCATGGAAACATGGGAAAGCGTTCTGGCCGACATCGAAAGCGACATGGAGGCGCGTGCGCGCTCCGACATGCTTGCGCAAGCCGAGGAGCTGCGCCGAGCCGAAGACACGACCGTCGCCCTCGCCCAGCGCCTTCAAGGCATGCGTGGCCGGGAAATCGCGATCCAGGCAAGAAACGGCGTCGCATTCAGGCTTGTCGTTCGAGACTGCGCGGAACAATGGCTGCTCGGGCGCTCGACCCGGGGCACGGCAGGAGAAATGCTAGTTCCGCTGGACGGCATCGTTGCCGTATTCGGAATGCGGGCCGTCAAGGCGGGAGAGTTCCGGGGAATCGTCGCGCGCAGGCTCTCCCTCGGCGCGGCACTGCGCGCAATCGCCGACAGGCATGCGGCCGTCGCCATCCACGCGGCCCAATCCTGCTTCACGGGAAGAATCGTGCGGGTCGGCAAGGACTATGTCGACGTCGCAGGAGCGACGGGGCCGGTGGCGGTACGGCTTGCGGAAATCTCCCGCATCGAAGCGCGAGGCGTCGGCGGGTAGCCGGGGCGACGTCGAAGGCCGGGCCCCGGGTTCGGCCTTCGCGAGGCAACGAGGCGGACGAATCGGCGCGCGGCCGCCGAAGCGCGAAGCATCGTCGGGCAACCGGGGCAGGGCAGGGGTCAGGCCCGGCGCTCCAGGCCGAACATTTCGCGGGTCCGGGCATACTGGCGCTCGATGTACTCCTCAAGATCCTGCTCGGAAATCCGCCATTGCCCACGGCCGCCAACCTGGAAGGCGCGAAGCTCGCCGTTCCGAATCAGCGTACGGATCTGCCCTGCGGACACATTGAGCATTTCTGCGACATCGGCAATCGAAAGATACTGCGGCATATCGGCATCATGCCAGAGGACAGGCCCCAAGGGAAGGTTATCCACAGGCACGGAACCGCGATGGCGCCACGGCGCATTGTCTGAAAGGATACGTGCGGGAGCACCCGAGCCGCAGGCTCGCCCAATCGCACAGCAGAAAGGCACTCGCCCATGACCGTCCCATCCCGCAAGCTCCACTCCCGATGGAAAGACCCGCGCCTCGCCCTCGGCGTCGCCCTCGTCGCCCTCTCGGCAGCCGGCGGAGGCATGCTCTTCTCCGGCCCCAGAACCGTCCAGGTCTACCAGGCAAAAGCCGCTCTCCTGCCTGGCACAAGCCTCGAAGAAGCCTCCCTTGCCCTCGTCGACATCGACCCGTCCCTCGCCGGAGCATATGCCGGCCCCGAGGAGCGCACGAAGGACGCCGTCGTGGCGGATACCGTCCACAAAGGCGAACTTGTGGCGCGCACGAGCCTCCTCGACGGCGCGCAGGACACGGGAACCCGCGTCGTCCTCCCTCTCGCCGCAGCCGTTCCTTCGGGAATCGACGCGGGCGACACCGTATCGCTCTGGGCGGTCGGCCGAGCCAACGCCGCAGGAGCCGAAGCCTCCGCGAAGGAACTCACCGCGCAGGCGCTATTCGTCTCGGCATCGGCCGCCGAAGGCATGAGCCTGGGCGGCTACAGCGCCGAATTGCAGATACCCGCCGACATCGCGGGCCAGGTGCTTGCCGTCACCGGAGCCGACGCAACCTTCATGGTGACCGCCGGAGGTGCCCGGTGAGCATCCTTCTCGCCATTACGGGTCCGCTCGAATCCGAAATCCTCGTCGAGCTCGCCCAGGCGCGGCCGCCCATTGCCGTAGCCCGGCGATGCGCCGACCACGCCGAAGTGCTCGGGGCGGCGCGCGCAGGGCTCGGAACCGTCGCCGTCGTCGAGGACGCAGACCTCGCCTTCGTCGAATCCCTCCACAGATGCGGCGTGAGGGTCGTCGGAATCGGACCGAGCGGCGCTGCGCGACACCGGGGCTTCGACGCGCTGTGCTCGCCCCATGCAAGCGAAGTGCGCGCATGCATCGCGCACATGCTCGCCGATCCGCTCGAACCGGCCAATGATGCCGAAGAAAGCGGGAGGGCCGGACGGCTGATTGCGGTGTGGGGCACGAACGGGGCCCCCGGACGCTCGACCCTCGCCCGCGACCTCGCCGCCGCCCTTGCCGCTGCCGAACCGGCGGAGTCCGAAACGGCCCGCTCGCGCCGCTGGCGGTTCGCCGGGCGCGCCGCCCGGGTGCCGGAAGCCGCATCCGCGCCCTCGGTGCTGCTGGTTGACGCCGATACCGTCAGTCCAAGCCTCGCCCAGCTCCTGAGCCTGAACCAGGAATCCTCGGCGCTTGCCGTCGCCGCGCGAAAGATCAATCTCGGAGAGGCCTCCTCGACCCTCCTTCCCGACCTGTGCGTTCCCGTTGCGGGATTCGACTTCCTTGCCGGATTCAACCGGGGAAACCGGTGGAGGGAAATGCCCGAGCCGGTGGCGCGGGAACTGTTCGCGCAGGCAAAGCGCGGATGGGACCATGTGGTCGCCGACTGCGCTCCCGGCATCGAACGGAGCGAATACGGATACGATTCCGACCGGGACTGCGCGACCCTCGAACTGCTTGACGCCGCCGACGACGTGCTGCTGGTCGGGAGGGCTTCGCCCGTCGGCATCCGCCGCCTGCTCGAACGGTTCGACGAGGCGGCCGACATCGGCATCGAACGGCTTCATGTCGTGGTGAATCGTGTTCGGCGCGGAAGGTTCGCCGAAGCCGAGGAACGGGAAATCGGCGCGCTGCTCGCCGAGCGCGGCGTGGAGGAAACGACGTGGATACGCGACGACGATGCGCGGTATTCCCAGGCCGAGCTTCGCGGCCTTGTCCTTCGCGAGGTCGCGCCGGCCTGTCCGGCCGCAGCCGACGTGGCCGGCCTCGCCGCTCGCCTTCTCGCTCGCGGCTCCTGCGTGGAGGACGAAGGAACGAGGGACCGCTCCCAGGCGAGGCTTCCCGTCGCCGTTGCCTGATTCGGGCTGTCTCATAAGGGCGCATCCGCCCTCGCGTGTCGCAGAAGGGGCGGGCCCGGCCTCGGATTGGGGGCGGCGACGGGCGGAGCGCCCGCGCGGGCTTGCTTGCGCCCGGCCGGAGCGAGGATGCTGCGCGCGGAAGCCGCGAGAGGGGGCGATGCGGCCGAAGGCGAGATTCGGGGACAGTGCCCGAATCTCGCCTGGTCTGTCCCCTGTTCTCGCCGGCGGCGGATGCGCCTGTGCGAGACGGCTCCGGCTTGGCGCGGGCCGGGCCGGAGCAAGCCGAATGCCGGTGCGCCAGTCCGGCCGGATCCGCCCCGAGTAGGGATGCCGTGACTGTCTCCGGGCTACGATGGGGCTATGCGCATCTACATTCCAGCGGTTGGGAGCGAACTCGGGGCGGACGGTCTCTCGCCTCGCGTGGTCCACGCGGTCACGGCGTCCCTTGCCCGGGCCGCCGACGTATCGGGAGTTCCTGCGGGCGAGGTGCAGGCGGTCCTTGAGGCAATGGCGATGAATGCGGCGGCAGACGATTCTCTGCGAATGCTTGTTCGCCTCTCGGATGCCGAGACGCCCCGCCGGATTTTCGCGGTGGCCGAAATGCCCGAAGCGAGCCTCCGCCCCTGTTCCGATCCCGAGCAGCTTCCCACGGCGCTCGAACTCGTCGACCCTGTTGGCTGGTGCAAGGTCCAAGCGATCCATGCCGACGATTGCGAAGCCGAAGCCGTCATCGCCGCCGCGGTCGATGGCGGCGATGACGAGTTCGAGGAGACCTACGGGGAAGAGCTCATGTGGTTCGACGTCACCGAACGGCTTCATCTCGCCGCGGAACTCTCCGGTCGGGCCTGGCGAACCGCTGGCGTCGCGGGAGGGCAGTCGTAAACGAGGACGTTCCGTCCCGGCCGGTTCTCGCTGCGGGACTCGCCAGCGGCTTCCCGCGCCGCGGGCCCTACAGGCAAACGGTCGTAATGGAGGAGGTTCCGTCTCCGTTGGGCGTCACCTGAATCCGGTTCGGGAAGTGCTCTTTCAGCGCCTCGACATGGCTGATGGCACCGACGAGCCTCGTGTCGGCAAGCCGGTCGAGCTCGTCGATGACATCTTCGAGGTAATCGCTGGACAGGCGCCCGAATCCTTCGTCGATGAGGAGCGTGTCGAGGCGGATTCCCCCGTTTTCCGCCTGGACGACATCTGCAAGGGCCAGCGCGAGGGACAGGGAAATGTAGAAGGTTTCTCCGCCTGAAGCCGTCGAGATGGGGCGCTCGCGGTTCGCCATGCCGGTGTCCACATACGTGTCGACGAGAGACACGTCGAGGCCTGCCTTCTTGTTGCCCCTGGTTTCCTCGCTTCGCGACAGGCGGTACCGGCCGTTGGAAATGACCGCGATCCGTTCGTTCGCGACGGCAAGCACCTGCTCGAAGCGCTGGAGAAGCACGAACGTGGCAAGCCGAAGGTTGGCATTGTTCGTCTTTCCGCCCTGGGCGAGGTCGGAGAGCCGAAGAACCGGTTCCGCCTCGGTCTCCGCCTTGTTCCACTCGCCGTAGGCGTTCGCGACGCGGGCGAGGATCCTCTCCGCCTGCCCTGCGCGATCTTGCGCCGCTGCGTGCCTGTCTTCGGCCTGCCGGGCCTCGTTGGCCGTGGCGCAGGCCAGCGCGGCAAGTTCGGCAGCCGTCATGGATGCGTACTCGGTGGCGGCAAGGGCCCTGTCGCGGTCCTCTCGGGCCTTGTCGGCCTGCTGGCGGCCGTGTTCGAGATTCCGAAGGGCCTGCGTTCCCTCCTTGTAAGCCTTGAGGTCGGATTCGATACGGGCGAGGCGCTCCGCGATCGAGCCGAATCCGTCAAGTTCGTCCGCAATCGTGTCCTTGAGCTGCGCGATGGCCTTGCCGAGCTCTTCGAGCGCCGCATCGGCGCGAGACTTCGCCTTTTCGCTGGCGGAGAGGCGATCGGCGAGCTCGTCCTTGGCTTTCCGCAGGGAATCGAGCTTTGCCTCGAGCCTCGCGGCAACCGTCTGGGCCTTCTTCGCTTCGTGAACGGCGCGGTCGGCGTCCGTGGCCTCGGCCCGCGTCGAGGCTTCGTCCCTGCCTTCGAGCTTGCCGGCAAGCGTCTGCGCCCTCTCGGCTGCCGCCGCCTTCGCCTCGTCGGCCTTTCTGGCCGAGTTTTCTGCGGCCTTCATGCGGGCTTCTGCCTGCTTGCGCTCCTCGTCGGAGGCGTGGTTCGCCCCTTCGGCAGCCAGCTTCGGATGCTCGGTCGCTCCGCACACGGGGCACTGGGCGTTCGGCGTGTCCTCAAGCTCCTTGGCGAGGCGCGCCGCAGTGGAGGCTACCCAACGCTCGAAAACCTCCTTGTATGCGGCGGTCGCCGCCAGTCTGGCTTCCCGTGCGCGGGCGGCATCGGCCCCCTTCCTTTCCGATTCCTTGCGTGCCGCGTCGAGTTCCTTCAGCGCGCTCAGGGTTTCGCGAGCCTGCATGAGGCGCGTTTCGGCCTTGTCAAGGCCGGAAGCGGCGTTCCTGGCGTCCTGAAGCTCCGCCTCGGCCTGGCCGATGCGCGCGGGAATCGTCTCGATTTCCTTCGCGATCTGGCAGGCTTCGGCTTCGGTCCGCTCCTTCTCCTGCGCCTTTTCGCCATATTCCTTTTCTTTGGCGGCAAGCAGTTCTTCCTGCCTGAGGGTTTCTCCAAGTTTTCCGATCGCCGAGGCGAGCCTGCTTTCCTCCTTCTCCCGATCCGCAATCGACTGGCCGGATGTCGGGACGGATGCGGCGAGGCAGGCTCTTTCGGCTTCCTCGAAAACCGTCCTCGCCTTCGCATAGTCCTCGTGAAGGCGGTTGAGGCCGGCAATCCGGTCGGCCTCCCTGCGGATGCTCTCGGCCTCGGCGGCAAGGCTCGTAGCCTGGGCGCGAGCCTCGGCGCACAGTGTTCCGAGTCCGGCGAGGGAATCCGCGCAGGCGGCGGCTCCGCCTGCGGTATCAAGGGAAGGGAGGTCGGCGTCCTCGGAAATGTCGAGCGCGACAAGCAGGTTCGAGATTTCGCGCGAGAAGCCCTCCCGTGCCCTGGAGACCCCTTCCTTTGCTTCGTCTGCTTCCTCCTTGAGGTTGCGAGCGAACTGCTCCCAGTTCTGCGTGCCGAAGAGCTGGCGCAGGAGCTGGGCCCGCTCGTCGTTCGAGGCGGACACGAACCTGTCGAACTGGCCCTGGGGAAGAACGACCGTCTGGGCGAACTGGTTGCAGCTGAGACCGACAATCCGCTCGATGGCGATAGCGACATCGGCAGCCTTGGTTCCGAGAATATCGCCCGCCTCAAGCCGTCCTGCTTCGAGGGCGCCAGGCTGGAGCCTGTACAGCGAAACCTTCGCAGGCGCTTCCGTCGTGCCCCCTCCGCGCTTCTTTGCGCGCTCCTGCCTGGGCGTGCGCCAGATCGCGTAGTCCGTCCCGTTGACGGTGAAGGCGAAGGCCACCTTCGTCGTGTTCTCGGCAGTCGCCTTCGAGGAACGGATGCGCACGTCGGAAGCGCCCTCCCGGGCAGGCCTGCCGTAAAGCGCGAAGACAATGGCGTCGATGAGCATGGACTTGCCAGATCCGGTCGGCCCGGAGAGGGCAAAGCAGCCGTTGGCTCCAACCTTGTCGAAGTCGATTTCGTAGTCCTCAAGGAACGGGCCGAAACCCTCGACCTTCAAGAAACGCGCCCTCATCGGTTCTCTCCTTCCCGGATCGTCCGGTTCCAGATTCTCGCGAACGCCTCGCGTTCGGCCTCCGACAGGCCCGCTCCCGATACTTCCTTCGCAAACGCCTCGAAGACGGCCTCGGGTGCGAGCCCGGCGACCTTGACCGCCTGCGGCGTCAGCGCCTTCGATTCCGCCTCGATCTCCAGATGCATCGGATAGGCGAAAGCCTTGTCGATTCGCGCTTTCAGATGCGCCGGGCGCTTCGGATCGGTCACCGTGATATGGAGGTAGGCGTCGCGAAGATGGTCGTAGCGGCCGTCGGTGAGTTCGTCGAGCGTGCCCGAGATCTTCTCGATCGGATGCACGACGGGAAGCTCAAGCTCGCCGACCTCCATTGCGTCGTCCTTGAAATCAAGGAGCACGGCCGTCTTCTTCTTCGTTTCCGAAAAGGAAAAGGCAATGGGGGAGCCGCAATAGCGAATGGGAGGAAGACCGCCCCCGCCAAGGCTCTGCGGCTGGTGCAGGTGCCCGAGCGCAACGTAGTCGACGGGGCCGGGGCCGGATTCGGCCCCGAGGCGAAAGACGCTTGCCGAAACGGAGTCGACCGTGCCCACGGTCAGCGGCCTGTTCGATTCGCTTGCCTGCGCGTTCGTCACGAACGTGTGCGCCATGACGACCGTCGGCCCCTCGTCGCCACGCGCCTTGCGCGCCTCGACATCCTTGCGGACAAGCTCGAGCGCCGCATTGAGGACGTTCTCGTGCGAACGCGGCTCGAGATGCAGGGCAGGGTCGAGTTCGCCGTCGTCGTTGCGTCCCTCGTTCGGCGCGAAAAGCCGGCAGTACAATCGCGGCTCGAGGAAGGGAATCGGGTAGACGTGGACGGGCGTGCCGCCCTCGGCGCCGACGACGACGGGAATGCCCGATTTCCTCCCGTCCGTGCGGATATGCAGCCGTTCGGTCAGAAGATCCGCCGCGAAGCCGAGACGCGCGTCATCGTCGTGATTGCCGCTCGTCATCACGACGATCGCCTGCTTGGTCACCTCCTTCAGCGTCCGGTTCAGGAGACCGACCATTTCCCTCGGAGGCACGGCGCGGTCGTACACGTCGCCCGAAACCAGGACGGCGTTGACGCGCTCGTCGCGAACCGTGCGCACGAGCCAGTCGCAAAATGTCTCGAACTCTTCGTCGAGCGGCCTTCCGTGGAGCTTCTTGCCCAGATGAAGGTCCGCCACATGCAAAATCCTTGTCATGGCGAAAACGGTAACAGGCGCTCCAAAAGCAAACCGGCGGTTTTTTCTCCGTCCTCCGCCCTGCGCCCCGAAAACCCTCCTCGACCGGCAGGCACGCACCCGGCAGGAGCAGCCGATGGCGGCGTAGCCATGCCAGAGGCCGCCGTTCGCGGCCCGGCCGCAATGGCGCAAACGGCCGTCAAGCGTCTTGTCGATTCGGACGAAGCCGTGCG
>CACYEE010000034.1 GCA_902773415.1 uncultured Actinomyces sp. | reverse complement strand
CCCACAGATCCGCCCGCATCTCCACGAAGTTGCGCACATCCATTCCACGGGCAGAATCGGCATAACGACGCGGAAAAACATGCCATTCCACAATTTCCACAGCCCCTACTACTTCTACTGAACAAAGAAAAGACACCGAAATCGCGCCTGCTGCATGCAAGCGACGTGAGACGTCTCCGGCCATCGTCGAGCAATATATAGTTGTTTCTGGAATCCCAGTGAGCAGAAGGAGCACAATCCATGCGCATGCGTCTTGAGAGCGCCCTGTTTTCGGAAACCGTGTCGTGGGTCGCCAAAACAATCCAGCCCAATCCCGCCAAGGCCATCCTCGGCGGCCTCCTCATCGACGCCAACGAAGACGGAACCGTCGTCCTCTCCTCGAACGATCCTTCCCTCGCTGCACGGGCCGTCATCGAAGCAAGCGTCGAAGAACCCGGAAAATGCGTCGTCAACGGCAAGCTGCTGGCCGCCTACGCCGGATCGCTGCCGAAAAAGAAGCCGTTGTCCGTCGTCGCCGAAGAAACCCGAATGACGCTTACCTGCGCCAACGCCGAAATGACCGTCGGTCTCCTTCCCCTCGAAGACTACCCCGAAGCCGTCGAACTGCCCGACCTCGCCGGAACCGTCGACGGCACCGACTGGAACGAAGCCGTCGTCAACGTCTCCGCCTCCGCCTCCAAAGACGACAGCCTCCCCCTCCTGACTTCCATCTGCATCAGGATTGAAGGAACGAAGCTCACTCTCATGGCAACCGACCGCTACCGTCTGTCGGTCAAGGAACTCGAATGGGAACCCGTCGACCCCGCGCTCGAAACCACCGTTCTCGTGCGCGCTTCCAAGATTGCGGACATCTCGAAGTCCCTGACCTGCGAAGGCCCCGTCGAACTCCACATCGGCGACGATTCGCGCATCATCGGCCTGAAAGCGGGCACCATGCAGAACACCGTGCAGAAAACCCAGGGAGACTACCCGGATGTTCTCGGCCTGTTCCCCGAAGATTCGCCCATCACCGCGATTCTCGAGCGCGCCGCCCTCCAGGAAGCCCTCAAGCGGGCGAGCTTCGTCGTCGAAAAGAACGCCGCCGTGCGCCTCAACTTCTCCGAAGGACAGCTCGAGGTGGCGGCCGGCCAGGGCGAAATCGCCGCCTTCTCCGAAATCCTCGAATGCAGCCTCTCGGGCGGCGACATCAACTCGGCCTTCAACCCGAACTATCTCCAGGAAGCCTTGGCGAAAATGAAGTCGCCCTTTGTCCGCTTCGCCTTCACCCAGGCCACGAAACCCGCCGTCATCACCCAGCTCGACAAGGAAGACGGCGACATCGACCCGACCTACCGCATCCTCCAGATGCCGATTCGCCTCTACGACTGACGTGTACCTGTCCAACCTCGCGCTCATCGACTACCGTTCCTACGAACGGGCCGTCGTCGCCTTCGATCCGGGAATCTCCTGCCTCGTCGGGCGCAACGGCTACGGCAAGACGAACCTTGTCGAAGCCATCGGCTACCTCGCAACCCTCTCCTCGCATCGGGTTTCCGCCGATTCGGCGCTTGTGCGCCAGGGAAGGCAGGCCGCGGTCATCCAGGCGCGCGTCGTCGCAGGCGGACGCCCCCGCGTCCTCGAAGTCGAAATCTATGCCGGACGCGCGAACAGGGCCCGCATCGACAGGGAGGCGGCGCGGCCCGCCGACCTCCTTGGCATCACGAAAACCGTGCTTTTCGCTCCCGAGGACCTCGCCCTCATCCGCGACGAGCCGGGCGTGCGCCGCCGCTTTCTCGACCAGGTGATGATCCAGCGACGCCCGCGCATGGCAAAGGTCAAGGCCGACTACGGCAAGGTGCTGCGCCAGCGCGGCGCCCTCCTCAAGTCGCTCGCGGCGAAGGCCCGGCGCGCAATCGCCTACGATGCGCGGTCGCTTGAGGTGTGGGACATCCAGCTCGCCGACCTTGGCGGGCAGATCATGGCCGAACGCGCGGCCATCATCGGGCGGATGCGTCCGCATGTCGCCGACTATTACGAAAAGATCGCGGGAGAAGGCAAGCCCGCGCGCCTCGACTACGAGGCGAAGGCCGACGCGGGAACGTGGAGGTTTCCGTCGCCCCTCGAAATCTCCGAAAGCGACGCGGCTGCGGCGGACATCGAGGCCCGCGAGAGGATCCTTGGCGACGCCGAAGCGAACGCGCGGCTTCTGCGGGAGGCCCTTGCGGCGGTGCGGGAGAAGGAAATCGAGCGGGGCGCGAATCTTGTGGGGCCGCATCGCGACGACATGCGGGTGGCCTTGGGGACCTTCCCTGCGCGCGGGTTCGCCTCCCACGGCGAATCGTGGTCGCTTGCGCTTGCGCTGCGGCTGGCTTCCTGGAGGCTTCTTGCCGAGGACGGCCAGGACCAGCCGATTCTGGTTCTCGACGACGTGTTTGCCGAGCTTGACGCCCTGCGCCGCGAACGGCTTGCGGCGATTGCGGCGCAGGCGGAGCAGGTGTTCGTGACGGCGGCGGTTGGCGAGGATTTGCCTGGGGCGCTTGCGGGGGCGACGTTCCTTGTCGAGCCGGGCCGCATCGGGGAGGCGCGCGTCGAACGGGCGCGCGTCGAACGGGCCTGGACGGGAGGCGGCGGTGAATGAGGGGCGACGCAAGGCGATTCGTGACGAGGGCGACGAGTATGCGTTGAGGATCCTCCAGATTCACCGCGATATCGCGTTCGAGCGGGGAGCGGTGAGGAGCCGGATGCCGTCGCTTGTCACGGATACGGCAGCCAATCCGCTGTTTCGCGGGCGCAACCAGGTGGGCGACGATCCGGTCAATTCGACGTCGTACATGGGCGATGTCGGTTCGGGCGCGAGGCCTTCGCGTTTCGATCCGCAGCCGCTGGGGCGGGTGCTGACTTCGCTGCGGGACAAGGCGGGCTGGAAGGAGGGGCTTTCGGTGGCTGCAATGGGGGTGCGCTGGCCGCAGATTGTCGGGATCAACGTGGCGCGCAACTGCCCGATCGAATCTTTCGAGAACGGCGTGCTTGTGCTCAGGGCGAGTTCGACGTCGTGGAAGACGCAGATGGATGCGCTTGCGGGAACCCTGGCGAAGCGGGTGGAGGAATCGGTCGGGCCGGGCATCGTCAAGGACATTCGGGTGCTTGGCCCGCCGCAGCGTTCCTTCAAGCGCGGCTTCTATTCCGTGCCCGGCCGCGGCCCGCGCGATACCTGGGGGTGAGCGTATCAATGGGGTCAGACCCCTTTGATACGCCGATGCGGCACCGGGCAAGGTGATTCTTTGCACGTTGGCCGTGCGGCCCCGCTCACGGGGAGGCCTTGCCCAGAGGGGTAGAATAGGCAGGGTTGTATTTCCCGTAGGTCCCTACCGCTCACGGCGTCAAAGCCGTGACAGGAGCCTTCAACGAATCAAGGAGCTGCATTCAGTGGCAGAAGACACGACTCAGGCGGACCAGGCTCCCGAGGGCGCGGAGCAGGAAGCCAGCGCGACGAACGAGGGAACCCGCGTCGGCCAGGTCGCCCCCGACCAGTCCTACGACGCCTCGAACATCACCGTCCTCGAAGGCCTTGAGGCCGTGCGCAAGCGCCCGGGCATGTATATCGGTTCGACGGGCGAACGCGGCCTGCACCATCTCGTCTACGAGGTGGTGGACAACGCCGTCGACGAAGCCCTGGCCGGCTATTGCAACCACGTCAACGTCACGATTCGCGAAGACGGCGCCATCACCGTCTCCGACAACGGGCGCGGCATCCCCGTCGACCTCCACCCGACCGAAGGCAAGCCCGCCGTCGAGGTCGTCATGACAATCCTCCACGCCGGCGGCAAGTTCGGCAACGGCGGCTACGCCGTCTCCGGCGGTCTGCACGGCGTCGGCATCTCCGTCGTCAACGCCCTGTCGACCCGCATGGAGACGGAAATCCGGCGCGACGGCTACGTCTGGCGCATCTCCTTCACCAACGGCGTGCCCGACGGCCCGCTCCGGCGCGGCGAAGAAACCACGGAAACCGGCACCACGCAGACCTTCTGGGCCAACCCGGAAATTTTTGAAACCACCGACTACGACTTCGAGACGCTGCGCAAGCGCTTCCACCAGATGGCCTTCCTCAACAAGAACCTGCGGATCACCCTCGTCGACGAGCGCCCCCAGGCCGTCTCCGAAGGCGACGAAGTCACCGGCGACAAGGCGGGCGAAGGCGACGCCCCCAAGCCCGGCCACCGCGAAGTGTCCTACATGTACGCCGGAGGCCTGCTCGACTACGTCAAGCACCTGAACAACACGAAGAAGGCCGAAGTCGTCAACCCCTCCGTCATCTACTTCGAGGCGGAGGATTCCGACAAACAGATCCAGTGCGAAATCGCGATTCAGTGGACGAGCGCCTACTCCGAATCCGTCTACACCTTCGCCAACACGATCAACACGACCGAGGGCGGCACCCACGAAGAAGGCTTCCGCGCCGCGCTGACCACCGTTATCAACAAGTACGCGCGCGAAAAGAACCTCCTGAAGGAAAAGGACCCGAACCTGTCAGGCGAGGACGTGCGCGAAGGCATCACCGCCATCATCGCCGTCAAGCTCGGCCAGCCCCAGTTCGAGGGCCAGACGAAGACGAAGCTCGGCAACACCGAGGCCCGCACCTT
>CACYEE010000033.1 GCA_902773415.1 uncultured Actinomyces sp. | reverse complement strand
GCCTGGTTCTGCAAGGGGCATTCGCCGCCCTTGTCGCAAATCGGGCAGTCGAGCGGATGGTTGAGGAGAAGGAACTCCATGACGCCATGCTGCGCCTTCTTCGCCACCTCGGAAGAATGCTGGGTGAATACCTCCGTGCCGGGGCCCACGCGCTCGGCACAGGCCGGAACCGGCTTCGGCATCTTCGCCACCGTGCCGTCGCGGCCCGGGCGGGCCACCTCGACCAGGCACTGGCGGCACGCGGCCACCGGCTTGAGCAGCGGGTGGTCGCAAAATCGCGGAATGATGACGCCGGCCTTCTCGGCGGCGCGGATAACAAGCTCCCCGTTGGGAACCTGGACGGTCTTGCCGTCGATCTTCACGTCGATGAGTCCAGCGTTCTGAACCATCAGCGTTCACCGCCTTCCTTGGCAAACAGCGGGGTGCGTTCGTAGGGGAAGAGCTCCCACGCGGGCGTCGTGCATCCGGCCTCGAACTCGTCGCGGAACAGCTCGATTCCGGACTTCACGGGCGTGGCCGCGGCGTCGCCAAGGGCGCAGAAGGAGCGCCCGGCGATGTTTCCCGCAATCTCGACAAGCAGGTCGACGTCGCCCGGATTGCCCTTGCCCGCTTCGAGACGGTGGAGAATCTGGCGCATCCAGTACGTGCCTTCGCGGCACGGCGAGCACTTGCCGCACGACTCGTGCTGGTAGAAATCCATCCAGCGCGTCACGACGCGCACGACGGAAACCGTCTCGTCGAACATTTGCAGGGCGCGGGTGCCGAGCATCGAACCGGCCCCCGAAACGCTCCGGTAGTCCAGAGGCAGGTCGAGCTGCTCTTCGGTGAACAGCGGGGTCGAGGAGCCGCCCGGCGTCCAGAACTTCAGCTTCCTGCCGCCCCGGATGCCTCCGGCCATCTCCAGCAGCTCGCGGCCCGTGATGCCGATCGGAGCCTCGTACTGGCCAGGCTTGTTCACATGCCCCGACAGCGAATAGAACACGTGGCCCTTCGCGCTTTCGGTGCCCATTGCCGAGAACCAGCCATAGCCGTTCTTCACGATGCCGGGAACCGAGGAAATCGTCTCGACGTTGTTGATGACGGTCGGGCGGGCATACAAGCCTTCGGCCGCCGGGAAGGGCGGCTTGAGGCGCGGCTGGCCCCGGTAGCCTTCGAGAGCCGACAGCAGCGCCGTCTCCTCGCCGCAGATATAGGCGCCGGCACCGGCATGAACGGTGATGTCGATGTCGTAGTCCCCGTCCGGGCCGAGGTTCGCGCCGATCAGGCCCGCCTCGTAGGCTTCGCGCACCGCCGCGAGAAGGCGACGGTAGACGTGGACGACCTCGCCGCGCAGATAGATGAAACCGTGATGGCCGCCGACCGCGCGCAGCGTGATCGCCATGCCCTCGATGAGGGCGTGCGGGTTCGCCATCATGAGCGGAATGTCCTTGCAGGTACCGGGCTCGGACTCGTCGGCGTTGACGACGAGATAGCGCGGAAGGCCGTCGTCGGGCGGAAGGAAGGACCATTTCAGGCCCGTCGGGAAGCCCGCGCCGCCACGGCCCGCCAGGCCCGCGTCCTTCGCGACCTGCGTCAGCTCGCCATCGCCGAAGGTCCACGCCTTCGCGAGCGCTTCATACCCGCCGTTCGCGCGATACGTCTCGATCTTCCAGGAACCGTCCTTGTCCCAGATGTCGGAAAGAACCGGGGCAAGGGTTCCCGGTGCGGAAAACTCCGTCACTGCGCACCTCCCATCGGCTGCGGGGCCGTCCATCCCTTGTCGCGCGCCACCTTCAGGCCGGCCAGCGACGCTTCGCCCGCGCCGGGCCCTTCGTCGGCGCGGCCGTCCTCGAAGCCGGCAAGCACGCGCGAAACCTCCTTGAACGTGCAGACCTTGTCGGCCCCGCGCGTCGGGCGCACGTCGCGGCCGGCGCGAAGGTCGTCGACGATCTTCTTCGCCGATTCCGGCGTCTGGTTGTCGAAGAACTCCCAGTTGACCATCACGACCGGCGCATAGTCGCAGCCGGCGTTGCATTCGAGGCGTTCGAGCGTGATCTTGCCGTCCTCCGTCGTCTCGTCGGAGCCGACGCCCAGATACTTCGAGAGAGCGTCCCAGATGACGTCGCCGCCCATGACCGCGCACAGCGCGTTCGTGCACACGCCGACGTTGTATTCGCCGTTGGGATGGCGCCGGTACTGCGAATAGAAGGTCGCGACGGCGGACACCTCGGAGCGGGTCAGGCCAAGAACGTCGGCGGCAAGCACGATGCCGCGCGGACTGACGAAGCCGTCAACGGACTGGACCAGGTGAAGAATCGGCATCAGCGCCGAACGCGACACCGGATAGCGCGCGACGATCTCGGCGCATTCGGCGCGCAGGCGCGCCTCCACCTCGGGAGCGTAGTTCTTTTCCATCAGCGGTCAACACCTCCCATGACAGGATCGATGGACGCCAGGGACACGATGGCGTCGGCAATCAGGCCGCCCTCCGCCATCATCGAGAAGCCCTGGAGGTTGTGGAAGCCGGGATCGTCGACATGCACGCGGTAGGGGCGGTTGCCGCCCGCCGACACCACGTGGCATCCCCACAGGCCCTTCGCATGCTCGATCATCGCGAAGGCCTGGCCGGCCGGCACCCGGAACCCCTCGGACACCAGCTTGAAATGGTGGACGAGCTTTTCCATGTTCGTGCCCATGATTTCCTTGACGTGCTCGGGGTCGGTGCCCTGGCCGTCCTCGCCGATCGAAAGCCTGACCGGCGTCGCGATCTTCTCGTCCTCGACCATCACCGGGTCGCCCTCCGTCGCCTCCAGACGCTCCAGGCACTGGTAGACGATCCGCAACGACTGGTACATCTCGTCGAAGCGGACCAGCGTCCTGTTGAGGGCGTCGGACTTGTCGCGAACGGGAATGTCGAACTCGTAGGTGTCGTAGTCGCAGTAGGGCTGGGCCTTGCGCATGTCGAGCGGAACCCCGCCGGCACGCAGGATCGGGCCGGTCTGGCCGAGCGCCATGAGGGCGGGAAGGCTCAGGACCGACACGTCCTTGAAGCGCGTCGGAGTGATCGGGTTCGCGCCGACGATTCCGTACATGTCGTCGATCGAAAGCCTGATCTGCGGCAGGCGCTCGCGAATGTAGTCGACCGTGCCCTCGCCGATGTCCTCGAGCACGCCGCCGACGCGAACGAAGCCGTTGTTCATGCGCTGGCCGGTGATGCGCTCGAAGAAGCGCATGACGTCCTCGCGGCCGCGGAAGGCGATCGTCATCATCGTCGTCGCGCCCAGCTCGTTGAAGGAGGAGCCGATCGCGACGAAATGCGAGGCGATGCGCTGGAGCTCCATGAGCATCACGCGAATGACGTTCGCGCGCCTGGGAATCCGCCTTTCGATCCCCAGCAGCTTCTCGACGGCGAGGCAATAGCCGACCTCCTGGAAGATCGAGGCCACGTAGTCCATGCGGGTGGCCAGGGCCACGCCCTGGTTCCACGTGCGGAACTCCATCGTCTTCTCGATTCCCGTATGCAGGAAGCCCGTCTGGGCCTCGGCCTGGCGCACGTACTCGCCGTCGAGCTCGACGACAAGGCGAAGCACGCCGTGGGTCGAGGGATGGACGGGGCCGAGGTTCATGACGATCCGGTCCTGGCCGAGCTTCGTGACGTCCTCGGAAACGCGGGCCCAGTCCCCGCCCGTCGCCGTGAAGGCCGGAAGGCCCTCGATTTCGGCGTCGGTCGCCATCGACGTTGCGTGAAACTTTTCGGTCATCAGCTGTACTCCCTCCGCGTGTCGGCCGGGGGCGTCACGGCACCCTTGTATTCGACGGGGATTCCGCCGAGCGGATAGTCCTTGCGCTGGGGGTGGCCCACCCAGTCGTCGGGCATTGCCGAGCGCACGAGGCCCGGATGGTTGTCGAAGACGATGCCCATGAGGTCCCACGCCTCGCACTCGTGCCAGTCGTTGCCGGGATAGACGGCCACGATGGAAGGAAGGTGCGGGTCCTCCTCGGGGCAGGTCGTTTCGACGGCGATGAACCGGTTGTGCGTGACGGACATGAGCGGATAGTAGGCGTGCAGCTCGCGGCCCCTGTTCTCCGGGTAGTGGACGGCGGACACGCCGATGCACAGCTCGAAGCGAAGGTCCTGGTCGTCGCGCAGGTGGCGCATCACGGCGACAAGACGCTCGCGGGGAACGAAAACGACAAGCTGGCCGTTTTCGACGACGACCTTCTCGATTCCGTCCGTGATGCCGTCGGCCTCGAGATCTTCGGCCAGCGCGGCGACGACCTCGTCGAACCAGCCTCCGTAGGGGGCGACGGCAGGATGGGCCATTGTTTCCACGCGCTCAAGGCCGGTGAAGCCGGAGGTGTCGCCGGAGCCCTTGGCGCCCCACATGCCCTTGACGTCGCGGACGAGTTCGGGTTCGGGGCGGGTGCCGACCGGGGCGGGCGCGCCCGAAGCGGCCTTGCGGATTTCGGTGTTCTCGCTCATGCCAGCAGTCCCTTCATTCGGGAAACGGGAGTTGCCTTCAACGCCGCGGCTTCCACGGCGCGCGCGACCTTCTCGCGGCCGCCCGGGGTGAGGTGGTAGGAGCCCTGGATCTGCTTGCGCAGTTCGAGAATCGCGTAGATGAGCGCATCCGGGCGCGGCGGGCAGCCGGGCAGGTAGATGTCGACCGGGATGATGTGGTCGGCGCCCTGAAGGATGGCGTAGTTGTTGAACACGCCGCCCGAGGAGGCGCAGGCGCCCATCGAGATGACCCACTTCGGGTCGGCCATCTGGTCGTAGGTGCGGCGCACGACGGGAGCCATCTTGTGGCTCATGCGCCCGTTGACGATCATGAGGTCGGACTGGCGCGGAGAGGCGCGGAATACCTCCATGCCGAAGCGGGAGGAATCGTAGCGCGGCGTGCCGAAGGCCATCATCTCGATGGAGCAGCAGGCCAGGCCGAAGGTGACGGGCCAGGTGGAGCGGGTGAATCCCCAGTTCACCACGTCCTCGATCGTGGTGAGGAGAATCCCTTGCTCGCCGGCAAGATTGTTCGGTGACTTCATGCGGGTTTTCCTCCTGTCAGTCCCATTCGAGGCCGCCGCGGCGCCACACGTAGACGAACGGAAGGGTCATGAGGGCGAGGAACAGGATCATTTCGATCAGGCCCCACGCTCCAAGCCTCTCGAAGGAGACCGACCACGGGTACAGGAACACCACTTCGATGTCGAAGATGATGAAGATCATCGCGGTGATGTAGTACTTCACGGGAAACCGGCCCGAGCCTTCGGCGACGGGGGTCGCCTCGATTCCGCATTCGTAGTTAAGGTTCTTGATCCGGTTGAATCGGCCGGCGGTCATCCGTCCGAGAATCTCGGAGGCCACGATTCCGGCGATCGCAATCGCCGCAGCGACGCCGATCATGGCCAGCAAAGGCACATAGGCATTCATCTGGTCCGCACCTGCTCTTTCTGTCGTGTCGCCAGGCGGACGCCCGAGGGCGCGGATGCCTGGCCTTTCCTGTTCTTTGCGCCTCTCATGACTTCGGGGCCACCTTGACAAGAGAAGCGATCAGCCTGTCCATCCAGTCTCCGCCCGACTTGTCGTAGGCGTCGGACAGGAGCCGCATGACGAAGCGCATCAGCGTCGGCCGCGGCAGGCCATGCCTGACGCAGACATGCATGATTTCGGGGCGTTCGATGAGGGAGGCGAACATCCGGCCGAGCGAGTAGTATCCGCCGAGCTCGTCGGCCATGATCTTCGGGTAGCGTGCGAGGGCGCGTTCGGCGGATACGGCGGAGGTCCGCGCGAGGGCCTGGCCGAGCGCGTCGGCCGCTTCGCGGCCCGACCGGAGCGCGTAGGCGATCCCCTCTCCGTTGAAGGGCGAGACCATGCCGCCGGCGTCGCCGACAAGAAGAAGGCCATCGGCATACAGGGGCTTGCGGCTGAAGGCCATCGGGAGGGCCGCGCCGCGCAGGGGGCCTTCCATGTTTTCGGGCGCAAACTCCCATTCGGCGGGGGCGTTCGCCATCCACGTTTCAAACATCGCGCGGTAGTCGAGGCCTTTCGGGGCGCCCTTCGAGGAGAGGGAGCCGAGGCCGACGTTGAGCACGCCGGGCTCGACGGGCCATGCCCAGCCGTAGCCGGGGGCGTTGTTCGAGCTGCCGGCTTCGCCTTCCCAGAGTTCGAGCTGGCTTTCCATGAAGTCGGTGGAGGCCAGGGGCGAACGCATGTAGGTGCGGTGGGCCACCCCCATCGGCCGGTTCTTCGACTGGACGCGCCCGAGGCTGGTGGCGAGGCGCGCGGCCGCTCCCCCGGCGTCGACGACGTATCGCGCGCGATACTCGCGCGGCTCGCCGTGGGCCTTGGCGAGGACGCCGACGACATGCCCGGTGCGTTCGTGGCGGATGGCGCCGGTGACGGCGACGCCTTCTTCGAGGCGGGCTCCGGCGGCGACGGCGTGGCGGATGAGGATGTGGTCGAGTTCCTTGCGGCGCTTTGCCAGGCCGTAGTTCGGCATGGAGGCGAGTTCGGGCCAGGGGACCTCGACGAAGTTGCCGGCGCCGTAGCCGCGGATGCCGTAGTTGCGGACCCAGCCGGCGGTGTCGATGCCCATGCGGACGAGTTCGGAGACGGCGCGCGGGGTCAGGCCGTCGCCGCAGATCTTGTCGCGAGGGAAGGTCGCCTTTTCGAGCACGAGGACGTCGTGGCCCTGAATGGCGAGGTAGTAGGCGGCGGAGGCGCCGGCGGGTCCTCCGCCCACGACGATGACGTCGGCGTCCGTCATTGGCCTGCCTCCTTCCTGCTCGGGTGCGGCGAGTGTGCCCCGCATGGAGGCATACGCGGCCATCCTACAAGGCTCTTTTCGCAGATAGAAACGGAAAAAATGGCCTTTATCGCAATGGGTATCTTGCCTAATCCGCGCACCGCGGAAACTCGATGCGACCCTAGGTGCGCTACCAGCGGGAACGGCGAGGCTTCGGGCCGCTGCCGCCGCTCCGTGTTAGATAGGCCACCTCGCGTATCACAGGTGTCAGACACCATTGATACGCTCGCGCCGCCCCCGATGGATCGCGACGGCGCCCAGGCACAGGTTCCGGTAGGCGACCTGGCGCCAGCCGGCATCCCGGATCGTCTTCGCAAGCTCCTCCTGGGCGGGCCAGGCAAGAATCGACTCGTACAGGTAGTCGTAGGCGACGCCGTCGGAGGAAACGAGGCGCGCGATCCTCGGCAGCACCTTCGTGATGTAGGCCCGGTAAGGTTCGCGGAACCACGCGGGGACCGGACGCGAAAACTCGGCGATGACCACTCGCCCTCCCGGCCTCGTCACGCGCAGCATTTCGCGCAGCGCCACCTCGGGGTCGCGGACGTTGCGCAGGCCGAAGGAAACGGTGGCGACGTCGAATGCGCCGTCTTCAAAGGGAAGGTCCATCGCGTCGCCCTCGACAAGGTCGAGCTCGGGGTGGCGCTCGCGGCCTTCGGCAATCATGCCGGGGGAAATGTCGCAGCCGGAGACGATTGCGCCGCGCCTGGCGAAGGCCGCGGCGGAGGTTCCCGTGCCGCAGCACAGGTCGAGCACCCTGAGGCCGGGGCGCGCGCCGACGGCGTCGGCAATCGCGGCACGCCACACGTGGACCTGGCCTCCGGTGAGAATGTCGTTTGCGAGATCGTAGCGAGGGGCCACCTGGTCGAACATCCGGGCCATCGCCGCCGCTTCCTTGTGCAGATCCGCGCGTGCTTCCATGCCTGCCATTCAAGCACGCGAAGCCGCCGCGTGCCAACCGCGACCGAATCGGAGACGGAGCAAAAGCCGTTCGCACGCGCGACATCCCCGTCCCCGATCGGGACGCGCGTTAGCCGCCGAGGCGGACATCGAAGGCGAGAGCGCGGGTGCCGCGCACGACGGTCAGGGTCACGACGTCGCCAGGCTGGTACTCGCGCACCGAACCCGTCAGCGAGTTCGCCGACACGACGGGCTTGCCGTTGAGCCCCACAATGGTATCGTCGACGAGAATCCCTCCGCGCCCGGCAGCGCTTCCCGGCTCGACCGCCGTCACGTGCGCTCCAAGCTGGGAAATCTCGCCGGCACGCACCCATACGTTCTCCGCCGTCACTCCGAGGGTCGCATGGACCGCGGTCCCTTTTTCGATCAGCTGGTCCGCGATCTTCTTGGCAAGATTGACAGGAATGGCGAATCCGATTCCCGACGACCTCTCGGAGCTCCCGACCGTCGTTTCGCGCGCAAGCGCCGAGGTGACGCCGATGACGCGCCCCTCGGCGTCGACCAGCGCGCCTCCCGAATTGCCCTCGTTCGTCGCGGCGTCCACCTGGATCGCGTTCGTGACGGTGCCGCGCCCTTCCGCCTCCGATTCGATCGTGGACACGGGCCGGTCGAGCGCGGAAATGATGCCGGCGGTCACGGACTGCGAAAGCCCGAGCGGGTTTCCGATTGCGGCAACGGCCTGGCCGACGACGAGCTGCCCCGAATCGCCGAGGGAGGCCGGCTGGAGATCGTCGGGCGGGTTGCGCATCTTGATCACGGCGATGTCGGTGCTCGCGTCCATCCCGACGACGTCGGCCTCGACGATGACCCCGGAGTCGAGAATGAGGGAGAAGGAGTCCTGCCCGGCGAGCACGTGGGTGTTGGTGAGCACGTAGCCGTTGTCGTCGAGAATGAAGCCGGCGCCCTGCGAACCGTCCGCGGTGCTCATGGCGCGGACCGAGACCGTCGACGGCTTGACGACGGCGGCGACGGCCGCCCAGTCGGGCGCGGCAGCCCTGGTATCGACGATGCGCGGCCCCGTCGGCCCGACGGTCGGTTCGGCGGCGCGCGGCCCGAGGTTCACGGTGCCGTTCACGATTGCCATGTATGCGCCGCCGAGGGCGATGGCCGCGCCGATGAGCGCGCCCGCGATTGCGGTGGCGAGGGAGAACCGGCGGATTTCGAGGGGCCGCACGTCGGCGGGATCGACGCCGACGCGGGGGTCGTCGAAGGGCAGTTCGGGTTCCGGTTCGGGCGTGCGGGGCGACGCGGGCGACGACGCTTGCGCCTGCACGCCCGTCCGCACGCCCGTTTGCGCTTCGGCCCGGGAATCGGCATCCGGCTCGGCTCCGGCTTGCGGCGCGCCGATTCGCGCAGCGACGCGAGGCTCGGACACGGAAGGAGGCGAAACCTCGGCCTCAAGCCTTCCGGCAACAGTCGGCCCGGAAAGGGCAGCGGAGTCAGGGGCAGGCGTGCGGGGCGACGCGGGCGAGGGCGCACCCGGCGTCGCGCTGTCCCGCGTCGCCCCCGGCGTCTCCGATTCCACCGCCCCGCGCGAGCCGGACGCCGCCCCCTCGCCCGCTTCCGGCGTCTCCGACAAGGAAAACTCGCCGCCAAAAACCCCGGCACCTGCCCAGCCGGACGCCGACGCCTCGGCTGCGGGCGTTTCGGAGGCGACCCCCTCCCACGCGCGCCCCGGCCTCGCATCGTCCGCAGGCATGCGAAACTCCCCCCGCACGCCCTCCGCGTCGTGAAGATGATGGGCTCCTTGCCTCGTCTCGTCCATTCGCACCTCCGGGCCGGCCGCTGGCTACACTTGGCCCATGAGCACTTTACCGCCCCTTCCCGAATCCGTCTCCGACCTCTTCGACCCCGAACGCTGGCGCAATGTCGAGGGCGCGGATTTCCGCGACATCACGATGCACCGCGGCGTCGAACGTACGCGAGCGGCGAACGGCGACGCGGCCGAAGTCCGCGACCTTCCGGTCGTCCGAATCGCCTTCGACCGGCCCGAAGTGCGCAACGCATTCCGCCCCGAAACCGTCGACGAGCTCTACCGGGCCCTCGACCTTGCGCGCCTCGACACGAGCGTGGGGGCCGTGATTCTCACCGGCAACGGCCCCTCCCCCAAGGACGGCGGCTGGGCCTTCTGCTCCGGCGGCGACCAGAAGGCGCGCGGAGCCGACGGCTACCGCTACGGATCCGGAACCGAAAGCGGCCCGGCAGGCGGCGGGCGCCTCCACATTCTCGAAGTCCAGCGCCTGATCCGCACGATGGGAAAGGTCGTCATCGCGGCGATTCCCGGCTGGGCGGCCGGCGGCGGGCATTCCCTCGGGGTCGTATGCGACCTCGCCCTCGCCTCGCGCGAGCATGCGCGATTCAAGCAGGTCGACGCGAATGTCGGTTCCTTCGACGCAGGCTACGGCTCCCAGCTGCTCGCCCGCCAGGTGGGCGACCGGCGCGCCCGCGAAATCTTCTTCCTGGCCCGCGAATACGGCGCGGAGCAGGCCGAAGCGTGGGGCGCGATCAACGAGGCCGTGCCGCACGCCGAGCTCGAGGAGCGCGCCTGGGAGTACGCGATGACGGTCTGCTCGAAATCCCCGCAGGCCATCCGAATGCTCAAGCTCGCCTTCAACGCAGCCGACGACGGCATGGCGGGAATGCAGGTGTTCGCCGGGGAGGCCACGCGCCTGGCCTACATGACCGACGAGGCCCGCGAGGGCCGCGATTCCTTCCTCGAACGCCGCCCGGCCGACTGGTCCGCCTTCCCCTATTGCGTGTGAGGCGCGCGATGGACGGCACATCGGACGCGGAGGGCCTCGTCCGCGAAGCCCCGGAGGCAGGACGCACGCGCAGCTCCCGACGGAACGGGGATCTTGCGGGACGCGCCGCGCACGTGCAGACTTCACGCTTCGTCACGCCCGGTCCGGGCGAGAATCCGGCCGACGGCGACCCGACAGGGCGCGTTCGCGCGGGCGACCGGCACGGTTCCGTCGCGTGCCCTGCTGCGCGTTGCTCGGGCAGCAATCCGGGCGAGGGCGACCCGATGGGGCACGTACGCACGCGCGGGCGGCACCGGGCGGAGCCGGTTTTCGTTCCCGGTTCGACCTCCCGCGCCGATTTCGAGCGGGCGGTGCGCGCCGTCAAGGCGAAGATGCGCGCCGTCGTACGCGGCCCGGTCTTCGTCTATTCTCCGACGGCGGGCCATGCCACGCAGGGCGAGGATTCAGCGGCACCCGGCAGTCTTGCAATGCCCGGCAGCTCCCCGACACCGGACCGATTCGCGCGGTCCGCCAGCGTCGCAGGAAGGATCGGGCAGGCGCGCGAGCTTCAGGCGGAGCTCGCCGCCTTCGACCTTCCGCCCGAGGCCGCCTTCCTCATGCGCACCTCCGGCTCGACGAGCGGCACCGGCAAGATCGTCATTCTTACGACGGCGGCGCTCGTGGCTTCGGCGAGGGCGACGGAGGAAGCGCTGGGAGGCCCGGCCCGCTGGGTCACGTGCCTGCCCACGGCGCATGTGGCCGGTTTCCAGACGGTGTTTCGTTCGCTGCTGGCAGGCCGGGAGCCAGTGTGGGGCGGGCGGGGCCGGCCCGAGGACATCGCGGCCGCGATCGGCGAGCTCGAACCGGGCGAACGCGCCTGCATTTCGCTCGTGCCCACCCAGCTGGCCCGCCTGCTCGATGCCGACGGCGCGCTCCGCGCCGCACCTCTCCCGGCCCCTGCCGGCACCGCCGCTTCCCCTGCCGCCGGCCATGTCGCCGATGCCGCCAGAGGGACCTCTGGCGAGGGCGTATCGGGTTCCGGGGCGAGAAATGGGGGCGAAACAGGCGAGAATCGGGGATGGCGACAAGCGGAGGGCCGGGGCTGTCCCGTAAGGGCGTGGCCATCGTGGGGTGGCGCATCGGGGACTGTCCCCGATGCGGCACAAGTCCGTCCCCTTTGCGACATCCACCCCTCCGGCCTGCACAAACAACCGGAGCGAGAAAGCTGCAAGGGGGAGCGAAGCGACCGATCGCGGTCTCCGGTTGCCGCTCCGCCTCCCGCGCCTGCGCAGATGGCCGGGGCGGAAGCCGGAGCGCCGCGCCCGAACCCGCCCGATTCGGATTCGGAAATCCCCGCGAGACAGACCCCCGCTTTCGCCTCCGGCATGGCAGGACGCGAAGGGGTCCCGCCCCTGCTGGCGCGCTTCGACGCGATTCTTGTCGGCGGCGCGGCCTGCCCGCCCGGACTCGTCGAACGCGCCGAAGCGGCCGGCCTGCGCGTCGTACGCACCTACGGCATGACCGAGACCTGCGGCGGATGCGTCTATGACGGCTTTCCGATCGGCGATGCCCGCGTCGTCCTCGGGAGCGACGGGCGGATCGAGATTTCCGGTTCGCCCGTCGCTTTCGGCTATGCGGGCGGCGAGCCTTTCGCCGGGCGTTTTGCGACGTCGGACGCGGGGCGCCTTGCTCCCGACGGAAGGCTCGAGGTTCTTGGCCGGCTTGACGGGGCGATTACTTCGGGCGGGGTGACGGTGATTCCGGAGGTGGTCGAGGCGGAGCTTGCCGCTGCCGGGTGCGGCGCGGCGGTCGTTGCGGCGGTTCCGGATGCGACGTGGGGCGAGGCCGTTGTTGCGCTGGCCGAACGGGCCGCGCCCGATGCCCGCGAGCGCCTGAAGGCACGGCTTGAGCCGGGCTGGGTTCCCGCGAGGGTTTTCACGCTCGCAGAGCTGGGCCTTGCCCGGATTCCGATGCTCGCCTCGGGCAAGCCGGACCGAACCGCAGCCGCGGCGATTCTCCGCCACGCACCGGCGATACGCGGGAGACCGCACGCCCGTGTGAGACAGGATTCACATTATGGTTCTTAACGATTCCTTAACGGCCCGCCAACAGGGACCATAGTCCCCAACACCCTTCTGCACCTCCCCTGTTTGCAGCAAACTTCATTGAGAAGCAACAGGTTTTAGGATAGCCTGAACACGATGAACATTCCGGAAGGTAGGACTTGCGCACTACGCCTCCGGTCACCCCAAGTTAACGGCCGGAGCTTGGCAAACACGCAGCTCGCCACCCCTGCCCGGCACGCGACCAACCACGTTTCACGAAAGAGACCCATGCATCCGTTCGAGGACACCAGCGCCGGCTTCGCCCCCGAGCTTCGCCGCGCCCTCGCACGCTCCGGAATGTCCCTCGCCCAGGTCGTCGAACAACTCGCCGAAGCCGGCGTCTCCACCACCCAGGCAACGCTCTCCTACTGGAAATCGGGACGCTCCCTCCCGCGTCGCGCCTCCTCGCGCCCCATCATCACCGAACTCGAACGCATCCTCGGCCTCGTCGAAGGGACCCTCATCTTCGCCCTCGAACACGACCTGCGCGCCGTCAGCGCCAACCGCCAGGCCGACAACCTCATCCCGGCCGAAGGACGCGAACCCAGCCATTCCGTGCCACGCCGCGCCATCTTGTGGGACAAGGTCCAGGGAACCATCGACTGGAGCTCCGACGTGCGCCGCGAAGCCATGCTCGACCGCGCCGTCATCGCCCCCGACCGCCTCTCCGTCCGCTTTGAAAGCCTCATCATCTGCCGCATCCCCCGCGTCCGCAACCCCCTCCTCCACGTCGGAGTGAAGAGCGCCCCCGGCGAACGCCTCGCAGGAACGCCCGCCGAATCCGTCGCCATCGAAGGGGCGACGCTGAAGGAAACGCTCGACTCGGGCGAAGGCTCGGCCATTCTCCGCCTTGCCCCGCCCTCCACGCTCCTGCCCGGCGACATGTGCGCCATACGGATCGCCTACAGCGAATACGCCACGACGCCTCTGGCGCACGCCTGCGAACGCTACTTCGCCTGGCCCCTGCGCCTCTACTCCGCCTGCGTCGTCTTCCAGGGCGAACCGCCCGCAAGCGTCAGCTACTACCGCTCCCGCAGCACCGAACACGAAAACACGCGCCAGGAAGTCCACTCCTCGCGCAGCATCCCCGAACACGAAGGCACCTTCCAGATTTCGGCCGACAACCTCACCCCCTGCCTCGGACACTTCGGGTGGTAGCACCGCGTCGCCCCGCATGGAACGCCTCCGCAACCGCCCTCGGCCAGGCCGCATCGACGCACGTGCCGGCCCCATGTTCGCCTCGGAGCCATCTCGCGGTATCATGATGTGACAGACAGGAGCAGGGGGCAACATGGACGCGGCATCAAGCCAGTTTTCCGCACTTCTCGCAAACGCGACCCGTACGCGCAATCTCAGCAACGCGACGCTGTCCGCCGAGATGGGCGCACGCGGAACCTACCTGTCGACCGGCACCATCGGCGCATGGAAATCCGGCCAGTCCCTCCCCTTCCACGACAGCTGGCTCCCTATCCTCGCCCAGCTCGACAGCCTCCTCGACCTCGAACCGGACACCCTCGCCGCAGCCCTCGACACCGACACCGCCAACAGCCAGCCGCCCTCCCTCGCCGTCCCCCCTGCACGCTCCTACGCCGCATCCCATCGCCATTTCATCGTCCTCAACGACTTTCTCGACTGGTCCAACGAAGCCGAACGGCGCACCATCGAAGACTCCTTCACGATTTCGGCAGACTTCCGCGACATCGGCCAACGCACCGCCATCATGGCGCGCCAGCCCGACTACAACCGTGCCACCCTCCACCTGTCCACCCACTTCGACCAGAACGAAAAACCCGGCAGGAACGAACTCGCCCTCCACGACATCGTCGGCGCGGACGTTGCCGAAATCCTTACCCAGGAAACCGAAGACGGCGTCTCGACAACCACGAAACTGCTCCTTCCGCCCGGAAAACCCGGCGACCTCCATGTCGTCCAATACACCCAGGGAGCCCGCACCGGCTCCCCCCTGCCCGCCGTGCCAGGCCGCGTCTTCTCCTGGCCGCTCCTTCGCTACACGTGCGCCGTCGCCTTTGAAGGCGACGTGCCCGAGGAAATCCTGTGGAACGTCTGGATCGCCGACGAGCACGACGACACCGGCGACGGCACGCACTCGCGGCCCCTCGTCCCCGACGGACACGCCGTGCACGCCGCCATCGACAACCCGTACAACGTCGTCACCGGCATCTCCTGGTCGCTCGAACGGTAGGCGAAGCCCGTGGCAACAGCACAAGACTGGATCGAAGGGGCGCGGCTGCGGACCCTTGCCGCCGGAGCATCCCCCGTCATTGCCGGAACCGGCATCGCGCTATGGACGGGTTCGGGATCCTTCGGACGTTTCCTCCTCGCAACCGTCGTCGCCCTCGCCCTGCAAATCGGCTCGAACTACTCGAACGACTACTCGGACGGAATCCGCGGGACCGACGACAATCGAACGGGTCCGCCGCGCCTGACCGGCGGCGGAAAAGCCTCCCCCGCCACAGTCAAGCGCGTCGCCTTCGGCTTCTACGGAATCGCCGCAGTCGCCGGGCTCGCGCTCGTCGCGCTGTGCGGCCAATGGTGGCTCCTCCTGCCCGGAGCGCTCGCAGTGCTCGCCGCCTGGTTCTACACCGGCGGTTCCCGCCCCTACGGCTACATGGGCCTCGGCGAAGTGTTCGTGTTCGTCTTCTTCGGCCTCATGGCCGGCGCAGGCACCGTCTACACCCAGGCGCTCGCCGTGTCCTGGCAAGGCTGGTGGATGGCAGCCTCCGTCGGCCTCATCGCCTGCGCCGTGCTCATGGCCAACAACATCCGCGACATTCCGACCGACATCCGGGCCGGAAAGATGACGCTCGCGGCGCGCCTGGGCGACACGAAAGCCCGTCTCGCCTACGACGCCCTCGCCCTGCTGCCCGTTCTCGGAGCCCTCGCCTATGCGCCGGCCATCGGATGGATGGTCCTCGCCTACCTGCCCGCCCTCGCCCTGACGCTTCGCAACATCGCAATCGTCGAAGGCTTGACGGGGAGCCAAGGCCAGAACCTCCCCCAGGCCGCGACGCCCCGGCTTGCGGGCGCGCGCCGCGAAAAGGCGGCAGGAAAAGCCCTCGTCGCGGTGCTGCGCGACACGGGATTCGCCGAACTGCTCTATGCCCTGGCAACCTTCCTCGGCTTCGCTCTCGCCTGACCGCCCCGTTCCCCGCCACAATGCGACGGCTTCGCGCCCGCCCGCACGCTCTCCGTTAGGATGGAATCATGGCACGTATCGTCCCCGTTGTTCTTGCCGTCGCCATCTGGGTCTACGGCATCATCCACTGCGCTCTCACGTCGAAGGACGCGATGCCCGGGCGCGTGCCGAAATGGGGCTGGATGGCCCTCAATACCCTTCTGCCCGTCATCGGCGCGGTCATCTGGTTCGTCGCGCTCTACCATGCGCACCAGGAAGCCGACGGCCGTCAGGAACAGCAGGCACGGCCCGTCGCTCCCGACGACGACCCCGAGTTCCTTGCGCACCTCGAACGCGAAAACCGGTTCCGCGAATGGGAACGGCGGCAGCATGCCGCCGAAAAACCCGCGAAGGAGGCCACGCCCAGCGACGAGGAAATCCTGCGCAACCTGGAAAGGGACCTGCGCTCGGGCGATGCCGACCCGGAGCCTCCTGCCAACGCGCGGTAATACGCGCGGCGGCCCTGCGGCCATTCGCGACGGCGGCGCGCCCGGCGCTACTCGCCCGCGTTCTCCTCCGCCTCGCTCGTTCCCGGAGTGATGTCACGGGCACGCCCAAGCAGTTCCCTCGCCGGCTCCGCATAGTCGACGGCAAGAAGGCGACGCCCCGAAAAGGTCAGCGTCGTCGCCGAACACAGCGAACATTCGCGACGGCGCGGATCGTGCCACAACGGCCGACGCTCGCAGAAGGAACGCATCGCCCAGATCGGAAGCTGATGCGACACCATCACCGCCTCCCCGCCTTCGGCAAGCGTCAGGGCGTCGCGAATCGCCGCAGAAAAACGCTCGACAATCTGCGCATACGGCTCCCCCCAGCTCGGCTTGAACGGATTGACATACCACGGCCAGAACCTCGGATGGGCCAAAACGAGGCGATTGCGGTTGACGTTGATTCCCTCGAACCTGTTGCCCGCCTCGATGATACGTTCGTCCGTGCGAACCTCCAGGCCGTGGCGAAGAGCCGTCGGCATCGCCGTCTCCACGGCCCGCTCAAGAGGCGAGGCGACAACGGCGCGAACGTCGTGCCCGTCAAAGAAACCGGCAACGGCCTCCGCCATCTCGCGCCCCAGCGGCGTCAGATGAAAACCACCCTGACGCCCGTACAGCTCGCCGCTCGGATTGTCCACTTCCCCGTGGCGCACAAGGTGAATCTTCGTCGTGTTCATCGTTCCTCCCAGTCGCATGAAAAAGGACCCGGCATCCGGGCCCTATTCATACGTCACTTCTTGTTGCGACGCTGATGGCGAGTCTTGCGAAGAAGCTTGCGGTGCTTCTTCTTCGACATGCGCTTGCGGCGCTTCTTGATTACGGATCCCATCAGGAAACCTCCATGTAGGCAAGTCCTTAACGCCCTCATGCTACATCCCGACGGCAATTGCCAGACCAAAAGAAACGCTTTTGCTGGCTAGGTCACGTTTCCGGGAACTCCCGCCCCGCGCCGATGCGACGCAGGCCGGACACGACGCAGGCACGCGCGCACCCGCGTCGCTCCCGGAATGGGCTTGCGCCTAGGCTTCTCCCGCCTCTTCGCCGGAGCCTCGAAAGAAAGAAGCCCGCCGAGAGCCGACTTCGGAACCCGGAAGGAACCTCCGACGAGAATCGCCGGAACATCGCCGTCATGAACCATCGTGCAGCCCCTCATGCGCGCCATGCGCACAACCACCGCCCCTCCGCCAGCGTATGGAACCCGGGCGCGCAATCCTCCGACAACGCCACGCCTTCCGATTCCGCCGCTCTCCGGGGAACGCACGACGTGACATCCGCCCCTCGCTTGCCGGCAATCGCGCAATGCCCACAAGAACCGGCAGCTACAGGAGATGTCGGGCAACGCGCCCTTCCCAAGCGCCGCACAAGCCGCCGCGCCGCGCTAGGGTTGGCATTGAGCCTGTCCAGACAGCCAAGAAACAAGGAGGCGACGGATGTCCGAGCAGGACGAGTTCGAGCAGCCGAAGCCCCCGCGCTTCCCCGCCTTCCGCACCGCCGTCGAACGAGTCAGCGACTGGATCAACAAGCTCGCCAAGGAATCCCCTTCGCGCCTCGCCCTCGTCGTCTTCACCCTCATCATCCTCCTGTTCACCCTCCTCCTCGAACTGCCCGCCGCCACGGTCCGCGGACTGCGCGCGCCCCTCGTCGACGCCTTCTTCACCGCCACCTCCGCCGTCTGCGTTACCGGCCTCGTCACCGTCGACACCGCCACCTACTGGTCCGCCTTCGGCCAGGCCATCATCATGGTCGGCATGGTCATCGGCGGCCTCGGCGTCATGACCCTCGCCTCCATCCTCGGCATGGCCGTTTCGCGGCACATGGGCCTTACCCAGCGCTTCCTCGCCGCCTCCGAAAACCAGTCCCGCCTCGGAGAAGTCGGCTCCCTCATTCGCGCCGTCGCCCTGGTCTCCGCAACCGGCCAGGCGCTCCTTTTCCTCGCCCTCATCCCCTTCTTCCACAAGACGGGAGACTCCCTCCTCGGCGCGCTCTGGCACGCCGTCTTCATGTCGGTCTCCATCTTCAACAACGGCGGCTTCATCATCATGCCCGAAGGCCTCGCCCCCTACGTCGGCGACTGGTCCCTCGCCACGCCCGTCATCCTCGGCACCTTCCTCGGAGCCATCGGATTCCCCGTCATCCTCGACATGGCACGCTCCATCAGACGCCCCGAACGATGGAACCTCACAACGAAACTCACCCTCGTCACCTACTTCGCGGTCTTCGCCCTCTCCGCGCTCCTCATCGGACTCCTCGAATGGCACAACCCCTCCACCCTCGGCCCCCTCGGCCTCTCCGACCGGATCTCCGCCACCCTCCTCCACGCCGCAGACACCCGATCGTCCGGCCTCGCCACCCTCGACATCGGGCTCATGAACCAGACGACATGGTTCGTCATGGACGCCCTCATGTTCATCGGAGGAGGCTCCGCCTCCGCCGCCGGCGGCATCAAGGTCACGACCCTCGCCGTGCTCGTCCTCGCCATCGTCGCCGAAGCCCGCGGCGACCGCGACGTCGAAGCCTTCGGCAAACGCCTGCCGCCCGAAGTGCTCCGCCTCGCCATCGCCGCCGCCATCCTCGGAGCCCTCATGATCGGCATCGGCACCGTCGCCCTCCTCCAGATCACCGACTTCGACCTCTCCCAGGTCCTCTTCGAAGTCGTCTCCGCCTTCGCAACCTGCGGCCTGTCCACAGGAATCACCGGCACGCTGCCTTCCGCCGCAAAATGGGTGCTCATCGTCCTCATGTTCGCCGGCCGCACCGGAACCATGACCCTCGCCGCCGCCCTCGCCCTCCGATCTCGCCGCCGCGTCATCCGCCTTCCCGAAGAACGGCCCATGATCGGCTAACACCCCAAAGGAGAACCACATGGCCAAAAACCAGACGCCCGACGACGCCGTGCTCGTCATCGGCCTCGGCCGATTCGGCACGGCAATCGCCACCACCCTCGACGACCTCGGCCGCGACGTGCTCGCCATCGAACGCGACGAAACCCTCGCCCGCAAATGGTCCCACCGTTTCCGCCTCATCGAAGCCGACGCCACCAACATCGACGCGCTGCGCCAGGCCGGAGCCAGCGACTTCTCCCTGGCCGTCGTCGGCGTCGGCACCTCGCTCGAATCCTCCGTGCTCGTCACCGCCAACCTCGTCGACCTCGGCATCAAGCAGATCTGGGCCAAGGCCGTCTCGCGCTCCCACGGCCGGATCCTCCGCCGAATCGGAGCAAACCACGTCGTCTACCCCGAATACGATGCCGGCGCGCGCGTGGCGCACATGGTTTCGGGCCGCATGCTCGACTACATCGAAATGGAGGACGGCTTCTCCATCGTCAAGATGCGGCCCCCGAAGGAAATCCAGGGTTTCGCCATCGACGAGACACGCGTCCACGAACGTTACGGCGTCAAGATCATCGGCGTCAAGGCCCCCGGCCAGCCCTTCGAATACACCAAGCCCGAAACACGCATCGGCCCCGAGGACCTCATCATCGTCTCCGGAGATTCGCGCCTGCTCGAAGATTTCGCGAACCGGAAGTAGGCCGGGCCCCGCCCCGGCCTCCGGGCCAGCCGCTAGAACCAGCCGCGTCGGCCCAGCTCGTAGACCCGGTAGAACTCCTCGTCGGACTTGGTGAGGTAGATGATCCCTTCGGCAAGCGCAATCGGCCCGGTCACGATCGACGCGATGCCGAACGTGAACAGCACCGACAGCAGCATGATGACGCCCTGGGCGAAATACCCCAAATAGAACTTGTGGACGCCGATCGAGCCAAGCAGCAGCGCCAGGACGCCCGCCGCCACTTTCGACTTCTGCGGCGCAATCATCGGGCCGCCGCCTGCATAGGGAACCGGAACTCCGCCCGGAATCGCGCCCGGGAAGTGCGACTGGGCGGGATACGGCTGGTTCCACGCGCCCTGCTGCGGGTTCGCATAGGGCGTGCCCGGATGCCGCGCCTGCCGGGGATGCTGGCCCGCCCCTGCGGGGTACCCCTGGCCCTGGCTCGCGAGATAGGCCTGGCCGGCCGCCCCCGCAGAGGCCTGTCCTGCCGGCGGAACGGAATCGTCGGACCGCTTCTTCGCCTGCGTTTCGTGGAAACCCACCTGGTTCGCCCATTCGGCGGCGGACTGGGCATTTTCGCCGCCCTCCGGGGTCCACCCCTGACTGTTGCTCATGTCTGCTCCTGCCTCGCGCGAGTGTGTACCGGACAACTCTACCGCGCCTCCCCCGCCTGCACGAGGAGCATGGAGGCCGTGCCATGCCAACGCCGGCCCCGCTCGGGACGAATCCGCAAGCCCGCGTGTCAGGAAGACCAGCCAGAACTCCGACTCGCCTTCCGCCTTGGGCCACGGCACCTGCCGCACTCGCTTCCGCATCGTCCCGCCTCGCGCCGCGCCCGCCCGAACCCCGCTTTCCTCGCCCTGTCTTCTCCCCCGCCCCAGGGCACGGGTCGGAGCGCGCCGTCCCAAACCGCACCCCGACCCGCACACCCGCACACCCCGCTCCGACCTGCGCCACGCCCCGTCGCCCCGCACGCCGCACAACGCGCCCGAAGCGAAGTATCCTTGACACGGTACCGACCAAAGGAGTGGACATGGCTTCCCAGATTGCGCTCAACGAGATCCTCGGCATTGCCAAGGGCTATCCGAAAGCGAAATGGCTCGTCGTCTCGGCCGACCCCGCCGTTGCCGACGCCCTCGGCCGCGCAGGGGCGAAAATGGCCGCCAAGCCGACCCAGGCCTCGGGAATCGTGCTCGTCGATACCCTCCACCAGCTCTCTTCCGAGGAACTCACCACTCTCGCGGCCTTCCTGCACGAGGGCCGGCCCTTCATCGTCAGCGTGCCGAATTCGGCCCACGGCTCGCTGCGCCTTGCCGCGCTCGCCAACCAGGAAGGCAACCCCGCCGCCCTCGACTTCGACACGGTCATGACAACCTTGCAGTCTTGCGGTCTCAACATTGCCGATATCGCAGCCGTCGGCGCCGACGTTCTCGATTCGGAAACGGGCCTCGATTTCGCGGACCTGCCGCCTCAGGCCTTCGCGTGGCTGCGCGGCCGGCCCGGCGCAACCGATCAGCGTTGGATCGTGCTTGGCGTGCGAACCGATTCGATGGACCGCATGCCCTTGCCTTCGGTGCGACCGCTTGGCGGATACGTACGGCCTTCCCCGGTCGACGATGCGCGCTCGGTCGTGTCCGAAAAGGAACGCCAGGCGACCGGCCGCGCCGAAGAGGCCGAGCGGCGCGTTCGCGAACTCGAAGCCGAGCTCGACCGGCTTGGCGAGGAAATCCGCTCCCTCCGCGAGGCAGGGCAGGCCCAGCGCGCCGAGTTCGCCGAACGGATCGAGGAGATTCGCGGCGAGTACGAAGAGAGCGCGCGCAAGACAATCGAGAAGCGAACCCAGGAGTCGAACTTCGCACGCAAAGCGGAACTGAAGGCGGCGGCAAAGACGGAAAGGCAGCTTCGGGCGGAGCTCGGGGCCGCGCGTGCGCGGATTGCGGAGCTCGAGGAGGCCGCAGGCGAAAAGCGCTCCGCAGGTTCCGGCAGGTTCGACGCCTCGCCGGCGCGTGTCGGCAAGGAGGTCTCCGCCGAGGCGCGCGACGGCGGCGCGGAGGTCCGAATCGAGGAGGGGAGGGGCGACGCGAAGCAGACGCGGGCCACCGAAGCCGAAACGGCGCAGGACGCTGCGCCCGAAGCGGCTTCGCAGACCGCGGACGCCGGTTCGCAAGGCCCGGCCAGCCCGCGGGGCCGGGAGGGTTCCACGGCTGCGGACGGGCGCGAGGAAACCGCCGGGAAGGAGCCCGGCGACAACGGCGAAGCCGACCATTGCGCCCTCGAGGATGCCAGGGCGGAGCCGCAGCCAGGAGCCGAACCGCAGCGTTTGGACGACCCCGAGCGCATTGCTGGCGAGGCCGGGGCGGCACGGTCCGGGGCGGCGGGCAAGGCAGCGGAGCCTGCCGCAGGCTCCGGGATGGCGCGCTTTGCGAAGGCCAGCGCTTCGGAGGATGGCGAACCCGCCGAATCCGCCATGCGGACGGCGGCCGAGGCTCAGGCACCGGTCGCCGAGACGGGCGCGGACGCTGCCGCCACGACGAAGGCAGGAGGCGATGCTTCGCAGGGGAAAGCGGACGACCCCGGAGCAAAGCCCCTGCCCGGAGCGCAAGCCCGGCCCGGTTCCGAACCGCACCCGTCGTCGTCAAGCTCGCCGGAGCCGATGCCTTCGCCGTCGCCCGAGCCGTCGCCGGAACCCGAACGTCGCTCCGTTTTCGGTCGCCTTTTCGGCCGCCGCTGAGGAACGGCGCGGCATGCGGGAAGCGAAACCCGCCGGCCAGATTCCTGCGCGGCCCTCGGGCGCGCAATTCTCCCCGGTTTTGTTTTGGAGCCCTTCCTAGACTGGACGCATGGCAAAGACACCTCCAACGACATACCTTTGTACCGACTGCGGCTGGTCGGCCACGAAGTGGGTCGGCCGATGCGGCGGCTGCGGCGGCTGGGGCACGCTCGAAGTGGCGGACGCTCCCGCGCCCCAGGCGGCTGCGGCGCTTGCCCCCGCCTGTCCGGCACAGCCGATTACGGAAGTCACGACGGTGGCCTCGAAGAAGCAGGCAACGGGCGTGGACGAGCTCGACCGCGTTCTGGGCGGCGGTCTCGTGCCGGGTGCCGTGATTCTTCTTGCGGGCGAGCCTGGCGTCGGCAAGTCGACTCTTCTGCTTGATGTTGCGGCTCGTGCCGCCGCGAGGGCGCAGGCGGACGGCGCGGCGCCGGTGCTCTACGTGACCGGCGAGGAATCGGCGTCCCAGGTTCGGCTTCGAGCGGAGCGGATCGGCGCGCTCCACCCCCATCTCCATTTGGCGGCGGAGTCCGATCTGGCGCGGATTCTCGGGCATGTGACGCAGACGAAGCCGTCGGTTCTCATCGTTGATTCCGTACAGACGATCGCGAGCGCCGAGGTCGACGGATCCGTTGGGGGCGTGGCGCAGGTCAAAGCAGTCTCCTCGGCTCTCGTGTCGACGGCAAAGAGCCTGAACCTTCCGACGCTCGTGGTCGGCCACGTGAACAAGGAGGGGTCGATTGCGGGGCCTCGGGTGCTCGAGCACCTTGTCGATGTCGTGCTTCAGTTCGAGGGCGACCGCCATTCGCGCCTGCGGCTCGTGCGGGCCGTCAAGAACCGTTACGGAGCCACCGACGAGGTGGGCTGCTTCGAGCTTCTCGATTCCGGCATCGAGGGGCTGGCCGACCCGTCGGGCCTGTTCCTTTCCGCGCGCAATCTCGCCGTTCCAGGCACCTGCGTCACGATTACGCTTGAGGGGCGCAGGCCGATGCCGGTGGAAGTCCAGGGCCTCGTGGTTCCGGCCTCGGGGCGGCCCGCGCGCACCGTGTCGGGGGTCGACTATTCGCGGACGCAGATGACGGTCGCCGTGCTTCAGTCCCGTCTTGGCCTCGATCTCGACAAGCGAGACGTCTTCGTCTCGACAGTGGGAGGGGCGCGGGCAAGCGAACCGGCTGCCGACGGAGCGACGGCGCTTGCCTTGGCCTCGGCCTATATGGACCTTCCGCTGGCACCCGGGGTGGCGTGCCTCGGAGAGGTTTCGCTGACCGGCGAGCTGCGGCCGATTACCGGGCTTCAGCAGAGGCTCAACGAGGCCGCGCGCCTCGGGTTCACGGTTGCCATCGCTCCGCCGCGTTCGGAAAAGATCGCCGTTCCGAAGGGATTGGAGGTGAGGGAATGCTCCGATATTGTCGAGGCGATACGGTCGGTTCTTCCGCTTGATGCCGCGTGAGGTCCCGCCATGACGACGAACCGCCCAATCCAGCCGAAAGCGCGCCGTCACGGCGAACCGCCCGAGGCAGCCCGAGACCCGCCGCAACGACGAGGCTCGCCGTTCCGGCCGACGTGGCCCCGGCCTGCCGTGAGGACAAGCCGGCCTCTGCCTGGCGTCGCCTGGGCTCCGCCTCTCGGCATCGGACGGATTCTACCGGGTCTCCTCGGCGGATTCTCCTTCGGGGGATTCCCCTCCGGCAGATTCTCCCTCGGCGGATTCGTCTTCCGCGCCTGCTTCTTCGGCGGGTTCGGGTTCGAGGTCGGGAAGCTCGAAGACGGCGGTCGCTTCGCCGGTCGTGCCGTCCTCCGTCTTCCACACGCCCTTGTAGGTTCCCGGACGGGACAGGGTGCCATCGGGCAGGCAGCCGTCGCCTCGCCGTCCGTTCCAGCCGATCTCGAAGGTGGCGGTAGTCTCCGGCCTGATCAGGAGCTGACGATGCTCGACCGTCGATGTTTCGCAGCTCGCGAGGCTGGCAATGGCATCGTTGCCCGACGTGATTGCGACCGTCGCGTTGTCGCGGCCAACCTGCACGAAGCACGGATGCATGGTCTCGGTGTTGCGAAGGCTCACAGTGAAGACGACGGGGGCGTCGGCCCACTTGTCCTTCTCGCCGGTCTTCTTGTCCTCCTGGCTGCCAGTCCCGACCCGAGCCTTCATGTTCGTATCGAGCATTTCGGACGTGCATGCGACAGGCGAACGCTCCGCGATCGGATCGGCGACTTGGATGTCGGCTTCGTCATTGAGGCGGTCGAACACGAACTTCGCCGCTCCGGCAAAGACGAGTGCCACGGCAACGGCAACGGCGAGAACCGCCAGCAGCGTTCTTTTGTCCGTCAGCCGTCTGGAAGATCTCGACCGCCCCGCGTTGTTCCGATTCTGCCGGGTTCGCGAACCGGCCGGGCGCCGCGCCTGGTTCCTCGCCGCATCCGAGCGGGCCTTTCCGGCAGCCCGCCCCCCGGCCGTCCGTGCATTCCGGGGCGCGTTCCGGGTCCTCTTGCGCGTCGATGAAGCGGTTTTGCCGGTGCCGACCGCGCTTTTCGGCGAGCCTGTCCGGGCCGCGCCATGTGGCGAACCCTTTCGTCCGCCTCCGCTGCCGCCACGGCCGGAACGGGCCGAACCGGTACCGGGCCGGGCCTGGTTCTTCGAGG